>NZ_JBICZB010000056.1:0-52958 GCF_043201815.1 Kitasatospora sp. NPDC048296 | reverse complement strand
GGGTAGGCCGGACGCGTCCTTGGCACGATGAACTCCTCCTTGCGGGACCCAGTGTCCCAAAGCGGAAGGTTGTCCATCAAACCGGGGCAACTTCAACAGCGACCAGCGCGAGGCGCTGGCCGGCGGCTGGTGGACGATCCTGGTCTTCGGGCTGCTCGCCCTGGCCGTGCTTGGCCTGCTGCAGAGGCTGCTGGCAGTGCGCTTTCGCCGCCTGGTGAACGTGCCGCTGGCCGTCACCTCCCTGCTCGCCCTCGCCGGGCTGATCACCGCGCTGACGCTGGCTTCCCGGGCGGACCACCAGCTGGTGGTCGCCAAGAGCAACTCCTTCGACTCAGTGATCGCCCTCAGCCGGGCGCGCGCGGTGGCGTACGACCTCAACGCCGACGAGAGCCGCTACCTGACCGACCCCGCCCGGGCGGCCGCCTACGAGCAGAGCTACCTCGACAAGACCCAGGCTTTCGCCCGGGTCGACGGTGTCACCCTCGCCACGTACAACGACAAGCTCGCCGCGCTCGCCGACAAGCACCGGGCCGACCACGGCCAGGTCGGGTTCGGCGGGTACTTGGGCGACGAACTGCGCAACATCACTTTCCCCGGTGAACAGGACGCGGCGGAACGGGTACTGGCCGCGTTCCAGCAGTACCAGCGCGACGACCGGAAGATCCGCGAGCTGAACGCCCAGGGCAAGCTCAAGGAGGCGGTCACCTTCGACACCGGTCTCACCCCGGGGCAGTCCAACGCCGACTTCGGCGCGCTCAGCGCCGCCCTCGACGACGACCAGGCGATCAACCAGCGCGCCTTCGAGCGCGCGGTCGCGACCACCGACGACGACCTCGGTGCCATCACCGCCGGGTTGGGTGCGGCGGCCCTGGTGGTGGCGCTCGCCCTGACCGCGTTGGGAGTGCGGCCGCGCCTGCGCGAGTTCGCCTGAGCCGGAGCGCTGGGGGCGGCGCCGTTCGGCCGGATCGATGACTTCCCGGGAACGCGTGGTCTTCGACATCATTCCGGGTGGGGAACAGGGGAGCCGTGTACCTGAAGGATCTGAAGACCAGGGCGGGGCGGTGGTGCCTTGCGCCACCGGTTGCCCTGATCGGTCTTGTCATGATGGTGCTGGGCGCGGCCTTGCGCGAGACCAACGGTTGTCCGAAACGTTTCCCGTGGGCGGCCTGCCTCGGCCGGAAAGATCGTGGTCAACCCTCTTCGCGAGGCTGGCGGCGGTGCAGGAGATGGCCGTGGGCGGCTTCGGAGTGGGTGACGACGTAGACGTCGATGTCGTCGCCGGAACCCTCGATGATGGTCTCGCCGGTGCCACGGCTGAACAGGCCCTTGAGGCGGCTGCGGCGGGTGGCGCCGATCACGATCTGGGTGGCGTTGATCTGCCGGGCGAACGCCAGGACCGCCTGCGCCGGGTCGCCGCCGGTCACCGTGTGCCAGCTTCCGCCCAGGCTCTCCACCAACGCGCGCTGGCGGGCCAGCAGCTGCGGGGACGCGCAGGCCAACGCGTCGTCGTGAGCAACGTGGACAGCCAGGAACTCGCCACCGGCACCGCGGGAGGCGGTGCGCTTGGCCCGCCGGATCAGGGTGTCGCCCTCGGGACCGCCGGACAGCGCGACCAGGACGCGTTCCCGCGTGCCCCACGGCTGCTGGATGCCGTGGTCGTGGCGATAACGCAGCAAGGCCTCCTCGACCCGGTCGGCTGCCCAGAGCAGGGCGAGCTCCCGTAGGGCGGTCAGGTTGCCGGCGCGGAAGAAGTTTGAGAGCGCCGCGTCGATCCTCTCGGGCGGGTAGATGTTGCCGTGGGCCATCCGCCTGCGCAGGGCCTCGGCGGACATGTCGACCAGCTCGATCTGGTCGGCGCGGCGCACCACGTCGTCCGGGACGGTCTCGCGCTGGCGGATACCGGTGATCTGCTCCACGACGTCGTTCAGCGACTCCAGGTGCTGGATGTTGACCGTGGAGATGACGTCGATCCCGGCCTCCAGGAGTTCCTCGACGTCCTGCCAGCGTTTCTCGTGTCGGCAGCCCGGGACGTTGGTGTGTGCCAGCTCGTCCACCAGGGCGACCTGGGGGCGACGGGCCAGCACCGCCTCCAGGTCCATCTCGGTGAAGGAACACCCCCGGTACGACATGGTCCGGCGGGGAACGGTCTCCAGGCCCTCGGCCATCCGGCGGGTCAGCGGCCGGCCGTAGTCCTCGACGTAGGCGATCACCACGTCGGTGCCGCGCGAGGCGCGGCGCTGGCCCTCGGCGAGCATGTCGTACGTCTTGCCGACCCCGGGCGCGGCCCCGAGGTAGACCCGCAACCGGCCGCGAGGCACCGCCGCCCTCCTTCCCAGCCGCCCGGCGGAACCCGGTACGGCTCGACAGTCTTCGTGTCCATGGTCGTCCTCGCACGCACGGAGGCGCACCGGGAGACCCGCCGCGGTGCTCGCGCTCGGTGTGCGCCGACCGTGCTCCCGGTGACGTGCGGACATGCCCTGCCGCTCCCCGCTAATGTCCCGATAAGATGACCGCAGGTGTGCCGGGAAGTCTGGTCGGCTCGGGGGACGACTGCGGCGATCGGGCGGCGGTGACCCCGCTCGTCGTGATGAGGTCTTCACCGCCGATGCATGTTGTCGGGATCGTTCTCGTTCTGGTGGTTCTGGCCACCACCGTGGCCACCTTCGCCCGGCGCCTGCGCATGCCCGCGCCCTCGTTGCTGGTCCTGGCCGGCGTGGGGGCGGCGCTGATACCCGGTGTCCCCGCCTTGCACGTCCCGCCACAGATCATCGGCATGGTGGTCCTGCCGCCGCTGCTCTACTCCTCCGCCGAGGAGCTGTCGCTGCGCGACCTGCGCACGGTCTGGCGCCCGGTGACCATCCTCTCCTTCGGCCTGGTCTTCGCCTCCGCCGCCGCCGTCGGCTTCACGGCCGTCGCCGTCGCCGGGCTCCCGCCCGCGATGGCCTTCGTGCTCGGCGCCGTGCTGTCCAGCACCGACCCCGTGGCCGTCACCGCGCTCGGCCGCCGCCTCGCCCTGCCCGGGCGGGTCCAGGTCCTGGTGCAGGCGGAGAGCCTGTTCAACGACGCCACCTCGCTGGTGCTGTTCAAGGTGGCCGTGGGCATTGCGGTGGCTGTCGGTGCCTCGGTGAGCGTGCCGGCGGCCGTCGGGGAGTTCCTGCTGCTCGGCGGGGGCGGAAGCCTGGTCGGCGCCGCCGTGGCCGGGCTCGTGTGGCTGGTGCGTCGACGCACCACCGACCCGGTGCTGGAGACGGTGATCGCACTGGTCACCCCGTACGCGGCGTACGTGCTGGCCGAGTCGGTGCACACCTCCGGCGTCACCTCGGTGGTGGTCGCAGGCGTGCTGCTGGGCCGTTCCGGTCACCGGCTCACCGACGCCCACATCCGGCTGCAGTTGAACGCCGTGTACGCGGTCGTGGTGTTCCTGCTGGAGAGCGTCGTCTTCAGCATCGTCGGCCTGGAACTGCCAACCCTGGTCCACGACCTGCCTGCCGGCACCGGACTCTGGCCACTGCAGGCACTCGCTCTCGCCGCTGTGCTGATCGCGGTGCGCGTGCTGTCCACGCTGCCGCTGACCCGCGCGGTCAAGCCCACCCAGGGGCGGCTGTCCTGGCGGGTGGCCGGGGTGGTCACCTGGGCCGGTACTCGCGGCGTCATGCCGCTGGCCGCCGCCCTGTCCATCCCGCTGGCCACCGACGACGGCACCAAGCTCGCCGGACGGCCACTGGTCCTGGTCCTGACCACCGCCGTCGTCGTGTTCACCCTCGTCGTCCAGGGCCTGACCCTCGCCGCCGTCGTCAACCGCTCCGGCCTCGCCCTCGAACCCGAACACACCGCCCGCGAGGAGGACGACGCCCGCGACGCCCTCAACCGCGCGGCCCTCGACCACGTCGACCGCCTCGCCGAGCTGGAGACCCTGCCCGACACCGCCCTCGACCGGGTGCGTCGCGGCCTCACCGCCCGCCTCGACCGCACCCCCGAGACCCCCGACGGCACCACCGCCGACGCCGCCTACCGCCAACTGCGCCACGAGATCATCGCCGTCCAGAGCACCGAGCTGCACCGCCTCTACGACGAGCACCGCATCAGCGACACCACCCGCCGCCGCCTCCAGCACGACCTCGACCGCGAGGAAGCCGCCCTCGGCACTCCGTGACCCGTCGGTCTTCCGAAGGGGAGGTTCAGCGGCGTCGCCGCGGTGGGAACACCGCGGTGAGTGTCGCGCACACGGCCGCCCCGAACAGGAGCCCGCCCCACGGCACCACACCAGCAGGACGGTGCGTCACCAGCCCGCAGACGAAGAGGGCGGTTCCGCCGCACACGAGGAAGAGAACGGAGGCGCGAAGCGCGGACCGCCACCGGTGGCGGACTGTCCCTGAGGTCACGGAAGGGATTATCCACATGACGCGGCAGGTGCCGGAGCTGAGCCCTGCCAGAAGGCGCCAGTGCGTTCATCCCCGACCGTGCAGCGCGTCAGCCAACCGCCCGGTAGCGGTGGATGAACGCGACGGCCATGGCGCCCTCGCCGACACCGGAGGCGACGCGCTTGATCGAATTGGCGCGTACGTCTCCGGCCGCGAACACGCCGGGGACACTCGTAGGGGTCGCGTCCCGGCGGCCAGGAGGCCGGCGGTCTGCCGGAGCCCATGAGGTCGGCCCGGTCAGGACGAAGCCGTGGTCGTCGCAGTCCACGACGCCGTGCAGCCAGTCGGAGCCGGCCGCCAGGCACTGCCCGCAGGTGGCGGGTTCGGCAGGGTCTGTGGGCTCGACGGCGATCGCGTCGAGGTGGAGCAGGCGGGCATCGGAGGTCCATTGCAGGTGAGGGGCCTTCGGGGCGCGGGGAACCCGGAGGCTCCCCGCGCCCCTGACCGGTCGCCCGGTGCCTCAGGCCAGCGTTTCGGCGAAGTGGCGGGCGGCGAGGGTGGCGGCCTCGTCGACGGTGGAGTCCCGGTCGTAGAAGTCGAACTGATTGCCCTCGGTCCAGACGAGGTTCTTCGGCCCGCCCAGGTCGGCGTGGAACTTCTCCGAGCCCTGCGGGATGGCCGCGTCGCGGCTGGTGACGATCATTGTGGGTGCCGTGATCCGGGCCGCTGCCGGGTGCGGGTCGAAGGTGAGCCACTGCGGCCAGGACATCACCGCGAACCGGTTGTCCCAGGCCGGCACGGCACCGCGCTGCGCGTCCAGGTAGTAGTCGAAGGGGCCGAACATGGCGGCCTGCGGGTCCGTGGTGCTCACCGCCGGGACGTAGTCCGCCGGTTGGCCCAGCTCGTACCGGTCCCGCGCGGCGAGCCCGAGGTCCATCTTCTGCCGCACGCCGTCCTCGCCGCCGTAGATGTCGCGGACCAGCGCGGCGTCGTGCAGCCACGGCGCGACCAGCGCCAGGCTGCGCACGCGCGGGTCGTTCGCGGCGTTCACGGCGGTGTACCCGGCTCCGGCGCAGATCCCCAGGGCGCCGATCCGGCGCGGATCGACCCGGGCGTGCCGGCCGAGGAAGGTGACGGCGCTGTGGACGTCCCGGATCTTGCGGGCCGGCGATTCCAACTGCCGTGGCCGGCCGCCGGATTCGCCGTAGCCGGCCGGGTCGAAGGCCAGCGCGTGGAAGCCGGCCTCGGCCATCCACCGGGCGTACCCGGCGGCCATCTGTTCCTTGACGGTCGTCCAGGAGCCGAGGACCACGACCGCCGGCCCGCGGCCCCGGCTTTCGGGGCTGTACAGGGTGCCGACGAGCGTGGTGCCGTCGCTGTCGAAGGAGACGTGCTCGGTGTGGACGGCCTCGGTCATATCGCCGCTCCCTTGATGGCGCGCAGGATCTGCGACGGGTCGGTGAACGACTTCCAGTGCACGATCTTCCCGTCCCTGACGGTGAGCCACTGGACGAACTCGATCTCGAACGCCATGCCGGTCCTCCTGACCGTGGACCGCTCGTGGAGGACGCCCATCGCCTGCTCGCCCTCGACGACCAGCTCGATCAGCTCCTCCTTCCCGAGCTCGACCATGCCGGCGAAGACGCCGAGGCTGTCCATGACGGCCGCTTTGCCGTGCAGGGTGCCGATCCACGGCATCGCGTCGTTCCAGCCGGGCACCGGGGTGTAGTTGATCCACTCGACGTCGTCCGCCAGGTAGCCCAGCGCCCGCTCGAAGTCTCCGCTGGTGAGTGCGTCGAACCAGCCGGTGGCGGTCTCCCGCGTCGTGTTCATCCCTTGGTCCTCTCCAGGCTGTGCCGCTCCAGGATGTGCCGATTGCCCTCGGCCCACACGGCGGTCATCGTCAGTCCGTCGATCCGCCACCCCGCCGCCGTGCGGCGGAGCGTGAACCGGTAGTGCCCGCCCAGCGTCCACAGCGGGCCGCCGAGCGCGTTGGGGAGCAAGTGCGTGGCCTGGAAGTCGGCCGTGGCGAGGGCGGTGTCGCCCTCGATCCGCACCAGGTGGTTGGTCAGCAGGTGCTGCGTGGCGGTCAGGTCGGCGAGCAGGCCGCGCCAGGCGGCGATCAGCTCCTCCGCGTCCAGCTCGGTCGGCGCGCCGCCGTTGAGGCTGGTGTAGTCGACCAGGACCTTGCCGGTGAACACGTCCGTCCGCAGCCGTTCCCACTCGCGCTTGTCGGTGTGCCAGCACATCCGGGTGCACACGTCGACGATGTCGAGGCGGTCGCTCAGCCCGTCGCCGGTCATGCGCCGTCCTCGCGGCCCAGGACCCAGTGCTCCTCCAGCAGGAGGGTGTGGATGTACCGGGGTTCGGCGATCCGGCCGAGGTCGGCGAGCAGCGCCCGGTACTGGGGTGTCTGCCGGGCGGCCTCGTACGCCCGCGCGTCGTCGAACCAGAGCTGGTACGCGGCGTCCAGGACCGCCTCGCCCACGCCGTAGAAGGCGTCGCGGGTGTGATTCTGCACGTACCGGCGCAGACCCGGGACCTTCTCGGCGAACGGGGCGTGCCGGGTGAGGCTGTCGGCCCGGAAGTCGGCGAGCGGCAGGCCCTCGCGGCGCTTGACCAGGATCATCACCTTGACCGTGGGCGCCTCGCCAGCGTCGGGCACGACCACGTGCGCGTCGGTGTCCAGGACGACCGTGCGCCAGAACGCCGCCCACCGGGGCTCGTCAAGGCGGGCGCCCTCCAGGAACTCCGGGGTCTGCAGCGAGGCGAGCTGCTCCTGCTCGTTCTCCAGCCAGATCTCGGCGACCCCGCTCCACAACGGGTCCTCCTCGTCGCCGGGCCTCGCGACACGGGTGTCGACGCAGTACCGCTTGATCTGCGGGATCTTCGCGGCGTACCGGACCGCGTGCTCCTCGACCCAGTAGCGCTGGAACTCCCGCTCGGACATCCCAGGCCTCGGGTGGGCCAGGATGATCTGATGGATCACGTCTTCTCCTTCCGATGAGTGATGGGCCGTCAGACCCGGTAGCGCTTCTTGACGTCCTCCGCGAAGCCGAGGTAGTCGCGCAGCGGCCAGACCTCCTCGAACTCCAGGTACTCGCGCATCGGCAGTCGGCCCAGCGCGGTGCGGTCGAGCTCCTCGGCGTCGGGGGAGTCGATGATCGCGATCACCCGCTTCTGCGCCGCGACCTTCCAGATGCCGACGCAGAAGCCGGAGTCGATGGTCTCGACGGCGTGTTCGGCCTCCTCCCGCTCGACCTCCCACAGCTCGTCGAGCGAGATCCGGCCCTCGTGCTTCCACTTCATCTGGACGTAGAACAGCATGCTGTGCTCCTCAGCGGTCGTCGGTCAGGACGCGGGTCAGGGGGTGCTCGGCGCCGAGGCTCTCGCGCGCGATGTCGGCCGGGAGCTTGCCGTCGTGGCCGACCAGGTCGAGCCGTGCGCCGGCGTCGATCAGGACCCGGGCGCACTCCTCGTAGCCGTGCCAGAGCGCGTCGTGCAGCGGTGTGTAGCCGTTGGTGATGCCCTGGAAGTCCAGGTCGATCCCGGGCGCGGCCACCAGCAGCGCGGTGATCCCGGCATGGCCGTTGTAGACGGCCTTGTGCAGGGGCACGGCGCCGAAGGTGGGCTCGGTGGCGTTGACGTCGGCTCCGGCGGCCAGCAGCGCGCGGGCGATCTCCTGGTGTCCGTCGCGGCAGGCCACCAGCAGCGGGGTGTGCGCGTCGTTGAAACCGTTGACCACCGGGAAGCGGGCATCCACCTCGGCGCCCTCGGCGAGCAGCCCGCGGACGGCGGCGAGATCGCCGGAGACAACCGCGGCCATCAGCCGCTGCTGCTCGGCCGCCGACTCGTCCGCCCGGGTACGGGCGGTCAGCAGGCGCTCGGCCTCCAGCAGCTTGTCCTTGCCGCGGGTGTTGACGTCGAGCTCGTACTCGAAGTGCTCGCGCATCGAGAAGCCGTAGTGCGTCGACAGGTTGAGCCCCGCCCCGTGCTCCAGCAGGACGGCCGTCACGGCCGGCCACTTGTACCAGAGCGCGTCCATCAGCGGCGTGTGCCCGGTTGTGGCCGCGACCGCGTCGACGAAGGCGCCGGCCTCCAGCAGCACCCGGACGGTCTCCGGATCGCCGCCCTGGACGGCCTTGTGCAGTGCGGTGCCGCCGCCGCGCGAGTCCGCGGTGTAGAGGTCGGCGCCGGCCTCCAGCAACTGCCGGACCAGTGCGGCGTCCCCGCGGCCCGCAGCGATCATCAGGGCGGTCAGTCCGCTCCGCGCGTCGCGGGCGCCCGGGTCGGCGCCGGCGGCCAGCGACCGTCGCACGGCGGGACCGTCACCCCGCTTCACGGCCGCGAGGAATTCTTCGGACGGATATCTCGTCATTCTCGTATTCGCCTGCCTTCTTCTCTCCCGAGTCGGCGACGGAGAGATTATCCGGGGCGGGGCGGGTCCATGCGGAGACCTAACAAACTCTGCCGGCCGGGCGTCTTCTTGACGCGGCCCGAACACGACCTGACCAACTTGCGGCAACCTCACAAACTGGATCCTGAACCTTTGACAGGAAAGTTCCCCCACCCTCAACCTCAATGTCGAACGACCCGATGAAGGAGGAGCGGAAAGTGCCCAAGCACATTCTGGCGGTGCTCTCGGAATACGGTTACTGGGCCGAGGAATTGGTCGGCCCGCTCAGTGAGTTCGACCAGCGCGGCTATCGCGTCACCTTCGCGACGCCCAACGGCAAACGGGCCCGGGCACTGCCGCCGAGCCTGGACGAGGGGTACGTCGACCCGCCGCTCGGCCGCTCGGTCACCACCGCCGAGGTGGCGGCCCTCGGCCGTGCCGTGGACAGCGGCAACCGGCTCGACAACCCGCTCAACCTCAACGCGTGGCTCCCCGAGCGCCCCTACACCAGCTCGCCGGATCACCTGCGCAAGCTGGAGGACTACCACGGCGCGCTGGAGCGGATCGACACGGACCTGCGGGAATATGACGCGCTGCTGATCGTCGGCGGCAGCGGCCCGATCGTCGACCTGGCGAACAACGAGCGGGTGCACGATCTGATCCTGGCCTTCCTGCGGGCCGGCAAGCCGATCGGCGCCGAGTGCTACGGCGTCGCCTGCCTCGCCTTCGCCCGTGACTGGGACGACCGGAAGAGCATCATCCGGGGCAAGCACGTGACCGGCCACTGCAAGGAGTACGACTACAAGGACGGCACCGGCTTCCTCGGCACCGACTTCGTGATGGGCCCGCCGCCGTATCCGCTGGAGTACATCCTGCGCGACGCCGCGGGGCCCGACGGCGCCTACCACGGCAATTTCGGAAAGCCGCTCTCGGTCATCGTCGACTACCCGTTCGTCACCGGGCGTTCGACCCCGGACTCCTTCCTCACCGGCCGGAAGATGGTCGAAATGCTGGAGGAAGGCCTCACCAGGTTCGGCTGGTAAGGAAATCGGTCGCCAGAAAAGGGTAGGAGTAATTCGGTGGCGGGAAAGACGGGAAACGTCAAACTCATCGAGCAGTTCCGGGCCGAGGGCATCCGGCTGATGTTCGGGAATCCGGGAACGGTCGAGCAGGGGTTCCTGGACGCAGCGGACCACGCCGAGGGCTTCCAGTACGTGCTGGCGCTGCAGGAGACCGTGGCGGCCGGTATCGCCGACGGCTACGCCCGGGCGACCGGAGGGCCGGCGCTCCTGCAGCTGCACTCGGGCGTCGGCCTCGGCAACGGGATCGGCATGCTCTACCAGTCGCTGCGCGGGCACACCCCGCTGGTCGTCATCGCAGGCGACGCCGGGGTGCGTTTCGACGCCATGGACGCGCAGATGGCGGCCGACCTGGTCGCGATGGCACGGCCGGTGACGAAGTACGCGACCCGGGTGACCGATCCGCGCTCGCTGCTGCGGGTGATCCGTCGTGCGGTCAAGATCGCGATGACCGAGCCGCGCGGCCCGGTGTTCGTGGCCGTTCCGATGGACGTCCTCGACGAGATCAATGACGAGCCCGTCCTGTCCGCCTCCCTGCCGGTCACCGCCTCCGTCCCGCCGGCGGAGGCGGTGACCCGGGCCGCCGGGCTGCTCGCGGGCGCCGAACGGCCGCTGATCCTGGTCGGCGACGGCGTGGCGGTCGCCGGGGCGCAGCCGGAGCTGGTCAGGGTGGCCGAGACCCTCGGAGCCGACGTCTGGTCCGTCGACTCCTCCGAGGTCAACATGCCGGCCTCGCACCCCCTGTCGCGTGGCCAGACCGGCCACATGTTCGGCGAGCGCAGCGCGGCCGTGGTCGCGGAGGCGGACGCCGTGCTGATCGTCGGCACGTACGTCTTCCCCGAGGTCTTCCCGGTGCTCACCAGCCCGTTCCGGGCGGACGCGCGGATCGTGCACATCGATCTCAACGCGTACGAGATCGCCAAGAACCACCCGGTGGACCTCGGTTTGGTCGCCGGCCCGAAGCCGACTTTGGCCGCGCTGGCCGCCGAACTGGCAGCCGGCATGACAGTACGTCGGAAGCGGGCGGCCGCCGCGCGACTGACCGCCCGAACGGTCGAGCAGGAGCCGGTAGCACCCGGGGACACGACGCTGGAGCGGTTCGTCCGGGAACTCGCCCGGCAGACCGGCGGCGACCTGATCGTCTTCGACGAGGCGCTCACCTCCTCGCCGGCCGTGGTCAGGCACCTGCCGCCGGACCGGCCCGGCGACTACTTCCTCACCCGGGGCGGCTCGCTCGGGGTCGGCATCCCCGGGGCGATCGGCGCCAAGCTGGCCCACCCCGGCCGCACCGTGGTCGGCTTCACCGGTGACGGCGGCGCGATGTACACGTACCAGGCGCTGTGGACCGCGGCCCGGTACGGCATCGCCGCCAAGTTCGTGGTCTGCAACAACCGCAAGTACCGGCTGCTGGACGACAACATCGCCCAGTACTGGAAGGAGCGGGACATCCCCGAGCACGCGTTCCCCTCCTCCTTCGACCTCTCCCGCCCGGACATCCGGTTCGCCGAGCTGGCCCGCGCCCTGGGCGCCGACGGCATCCGGGTGGAGAAGCCCGAGGAAGCCTCGGCCGCGGTCGAGCGGATGCTCGCCGCCACCGGCCCCTTCCTGGTCGACCTCCAGGTCTGACGACACCCCCCAAGGAGTCATCGCGATGCCGGAGCCCGCCTCCGCCGGGCCGTTCCTCACCGAGCGGGCCGTCCGGAGCCTCGTCGAACAGTGGTACGCCGCCCTGGACCGCCACCGCGACCCGGAGGAGGTGAAGCGGTTCCTGGTCGACGATGGCCTCGAACTGCGCTTCCCCGAGGGCGTCTTCCGCGGCCACACGGGGTTCGCCGAGTGGTACGCCGTCGCCGTCCACCGTTTCTTCGACGAGCAGCACACTGTGCTCCGGGTCCGCGCGGCCGTCGACGGTGCCGAGGCCGTGGTCCGCGTCAACGTGGCCTGGCAGGCCCGGATGTGGGAGCCACCGGCTGCCGACAGCCGGTGGCTGGGCTTCGACGCCGACCAGACCTGGACCGTGGTGGCCGGGGAGGACGGCCGCACGCCGCTGATCAAGACGTACACCTGCAACGCGCTGGAGCCCATGCCGGGCTCCGCCGCCCTGTGACCGGGAGAGAAGCGATGAACGCCCGCGAGGTGCTGGCCAACTACTACGTCCACGCCAACGAAGGCGACTGGGACAGCTGGTGCGACCTCTTCGCCGAGGACATGGTGATGGACGAACAACTCGCCGGCCGCATCGAGGGGCGCGGCAGACTCCGCTCGATGATGCGGGGCATGGGGGAGATGTACGCCTCCTTCGAGAACCTCCCCCGCTACTTCCTGGTCGACGCCGATGGCGAGGAGGCGGCCGTGGTGTCCCACATCTCGGCCCGCAGCTCCTCCGGCAGGCCGATCGAGGCGGACGTCATGAACTACTTCCGCATCCGCGACGGCCGGATCACCTACATGTCCAACTTCCACGACACCCTGCCGTTCCAGGTGCTGTCCCAGAGCCGGCGGTCGTGATGAGGGAGGAGTTCGACTACGTCGTCGTCGGCGCGGGCACGGCCGGCAGCGTGCTGGCCCACCGCCTCACCGAGGACCCGGACGCGCGCGTGCTGGTCCTGGAGGCCGGCGCCGGCCGCATCCCGGCCGAGGTGGACGACCCCACCGCCTGGATGCGGTTGCTCGGCAGCCGCATCGACTGGCGTTACCGGAGCACCCCGCAGCCGGGCCTGGACGGCAGGGGCATCCGCGAACCGCGCGGCCGGGCGCCCGGCGGCAGCAGCAACCTCAACCTGATGATGCACGTCCGGGGCCACCCGGCGGACTTCGACCACTGGGCCTACCAGGGCGCGGCCGGTTGGTCGTACCGTGACGTCCGGCCCTACTTCGACCGGATGGAGGCGGACCGGCCGTTCACGCACGCGGGCCTGAACGGGCCGAACCCGGCCTCCGAGGCCTTCGTCGAGGCCTGCGTCGAGCTCGGCCACCCGCGGCTCGCGGACTTCGCCGACGGCCCGGTACACGGTGTCGGCTGGCACCTCCTGGACACCGCCGGCGGTCGGCGCCGGGGCGCACTCGCCTCGTACCTCGAACCCGCCCTGCGGCGGCCCAACCTGACGCTGCGCAGCAATGCCCAGGCACTGCGGCTGGTGGTGATCGGCGGTCGCTGCGTCGGCGTCGAGTACCTCCAGCGCCCGGAGCCCGTCGGCCTGGAAGGGCGTGTGGTGCGCGACGTGCACGGCGAGGACCTCCGAGTCGGCATCCACCAGGCGTACGCCGCGGCCGAGGTGATCCTCGCCGCCGGCGCGATCGAGTCGCCGAAGCTGCTGCTGCTCTCCGGCATCGGGAGTCCCGACCGCCTGCGGAGCTTCGGCATAGCGGTCAACGCGGCGCTGCCGGGGGTCGGGGAGAACTTCCACAACCATGTACTGACCGCCGTGATGTCGGAGTCGCGCACCCCCGTACCGGCTGCCCGGCAGAACCTCTCGGAGGCGGCCCTGTTCCTCGCCTCCGAACCGGGACTGCCCGCACCCGACCTCCAACTCGCGTTCGTACACACCTCGTTCGACCCGGAAGCGACCCGCGGGCACCCGGACACAGTGAGCGTCCTGCCCGGCGTCGTCCGGCCCGCCTCCCGTGGCTGGGTCAGGCTCGCCCGGGCCGACGCGCTGGCCCGGCCGCTGGTCAACCCGAACTACCTCGGCGACCACTCCGACCTGGAACGCCTCGTCCGGGGCGTCGAGCTGGCCAGGGAGATCATCGGCACCTCCGCCTTCTCACCCTGGCACAAGCAGGAGCTGTGGCCCGGGCCGGCCGTCCGCGGCGACGAGCAGCTGCGCGCCTTCGTCCGGCGCACAGCCGACAGCTACCACCACCACGCCGGCTCCTGCCGGATGGGCACCGACGACCTGTCGGTGGTGGACCCGCGCCTGCGCGTCCACGGGGTGCGCGGACTGCGCATCGCGGACGCGAGCGTGATGCCCGCCGTGCCCTCCGGAAACCCCCATGCCGCCGTCGTGATGATCGCAGAACGGGCGGCCGACCTGATCAGGAAAGGGACCCATGTCTGACGTCGCCGTCCGGGAAGGACCGCTGACCGGCACCCGCATCGCGGTGCTGGTGGAGAGCGACTACTACGAACCCGAGATCACCTACTACCGGCACCGCTTCGCCGAGGAGGGCGCCGAGGTCGACCTCCTCAGCCGCCTCTGGGGCCAGAGCGAACTCACCTTCACCGGGCATGAGTTCCGTGCGCCCCTCACCGTCACCCGCAGCCTCGAAGGCGACGACCCGCGCCGGTACGGCGCGATCATCGTGCCCTCCGGCATGGTGGCCGACCGGCTGCGCTACAGCGAGGACGTGAACCGGCTGGCCCCCGCCACCCGGCTGCTGCGCTGGGCGTTCTCCGAGCCGGGCGTGGTCAAGGGCATCATCTGCCACGGCATGTGGCTGGCCTCCGCCATCCCGCAGACCGTCAAGGGCCGCAAGGTCGTCTGCCACAACAACCTGATCGGCGACGTGCGGAACACGGGCGCCGAGTACGTCGACCAGGACGTCGTGGTCGACGCCGACCTGGTCACCGCTCGCACCGGCGAGCACCACCACCTCCTCGCCAGGACGGTCATCGACCTGCTCGCCGACCGGAGGAGCCGGTGATGCGCTGGGCCCACGTGGGCCTCAACTGCCACGACCAGTGCGCGACCGAGGAGTTCTACACCCGCTGGTTCGGCTTCCGCCGGGCCCGAACGGTGCCGGTCGGCGACGGGGAGATCCTCTTCCTGCGCAACGGCGACACCCACCTCGAACTCTTCCCGACTCCGGGCGAGCCGGCCGCTCCGAGCGCCACGGCCGACGGCCCGGCACAGCCCGGCGCCGTGCGCCACATCGCGTTCCAGACCGACGACATCGACGAACTGCTCGCCGCCATGGGCGAAGCCGCCCACGTCACCCTCGGCCCGCTGGACTTCGACGACGTCCTGGACGGCTGGCGGACGGTCTGGCTGCGCGACCCGGACGGCGTGGTCGTCGAGGTCAGTCAGGGCTACCGGGACCAGGAAGCCATCGAGATCACGGAAAGGGAGATCCATGTCTAACACGGTGAACTTCACGTTCTCCGACACCATCGGCGGCTACGTCACCGCCCACGACCGCGCCGCCGGACGCTTCACCCTCCGCACCGCCGACGGCCGGGAGTTCGAGATCTCCACCGCCGGGGAGGTCTCCGCCGAACTGCTGCGCAACCTGGAGGAGCCGTACACCGACGCGGGCGGCCACCTCGGCACGATGCTGGAGCCCGGCCGCTACCTCTTCGCCCACGTCCTCTACTACCCGGAGGGCGGCACGACGCGGATCGAGGCCAAGCGTTTGGTCTTCCCCGGCCGCCGGCCCGGGGCGTACCGCTTCGAGGAGACCGACTGGTGGATCCGCCAGCTGGAGTCCATCGCCGGCTTCTACCGCCGAGCCCAGTTCGGCGACGGTCCGATCGACTACACCCGGTACCGCACCCAGCTGCGCCTGGGCGGCGACAAGACCGCCAGCCACGTCCAGGAGACCGACACCATCTCCCGCCTGGTGTACGGCATGGCCTCCGCCTTCATGCTCACCGGCGACGACGAGTACCTGGAAGTCGCCGAGCGCGGCACCGAGTACCTTCGCGAGCACATGCGCGTGGTGGACCCGGAGGAGGACGTCGTCTACTGGTACCACGGGCTCAGCGTGGACGGGGACACCGAGAAGAAGCTCTTCACCTCGGAGTTCGCCGACGACTACGACGCCATCCCGATGTACGAGCAGATCTACGCGCTGGCCGGCCCGGTCCAGACCTACCGGGTCACCGGCGACCCGCGGATCAAGGCCGATGCCGACGCCACCCTGCGACTGTTCGAGAAGTTCTTCCTCGACCGCGAACAGGGCGGCTACTACTCGCACATCGACCCGATCCTGTTCCGCGCCGACCACGACTCGCTCGGGCCCAACAGGGCTCGCAAGAACTGGAACTCGGTCGGAGACCACGCCCCCGCGTACCTGATCAACCTCTACCTGGCCACCGGCGACGAGACCTACGCCCGGATGCTGGAGTACACCTTCGACACCATCGTCGACCATTTCGTTCCGGACAAGCACAGCCCGGACCGCAAGAACAGCCCGTTCGTCCAGGAACGCTTCCACCGCGACTGGTCGCACGACACCACCCACGGTTGGCAGCAGGACCGCGCGGTGGTCGGCCACAACCTGAAGATCGCCTGGAGCCTGATGCGCATGCACGCGCTGCGCCCCAAGCGGGAGTACCTGGAGGCGGCCGCAGAGATCGGCGAGCTGATGCCCGCCGTCGGCAGCGACCGCCAGCGCGGCGGCTGGTACGACGTGGTCGAGCGCGTCCTCGGCGACGGGCAGGAGCACCACCGCTTCGCCTGGCACGACCGCAAGGCCTGGTGGCAGCAGGAACAGGCGATCCTCGCCTACCTGATCCTCCACGGCACCACCGGCCGGGCGGAGTTCCTGCGCGACGCCCGCCACGCGGAGGCGTTCTACAACGCGTTCTTCCTCGACCACGACGAGGGCGCCGTCTACTTCAACGTGCTCGCCTCCGGCACGCCCTACCTGCTCGGCACCGAGCGGCTCAAAGGCAGCCACTCGATGAGCATGTACCACTCGGCCGAGCTGTGCTACCTCGCCGCGGTCTGCAACAACCTGCTGATCGCCGGCCGGGGCATGGACTTCTGGTTCAAGCCCGACCCGGACGGTCTTCCGGGAGGCCTGCTGCGCGTCTCGCCCGACCTCCTGCCGGCCGGCTCGGTGCGGATCGCCGCAGTGGAACTCGACGGCGAGCCGTATTCCGACTACGACGCCGACGCGCTCACCGTGCGTCTGCCGCGTGGCCGGGGCCGGGTGAAGGTCCGGGTCCGCCTCGAACCGGTGGGGAAGGCGTCGTGAAGGTCTCGGTCCGCTCCCGCGAGCAGGACGGCGTCACCGTCGTCGAGCTCGAAGGGGAGATCACCAGTGTCACCTCCGCCGAACTCCAGGGCGTCGTCCTGCCGTTGATCGGCCGTACCGCGACCACCGTGATCGACCTCAGCGCAGTGCCGTACATCTCCAGCGCGGGCCTGCGCACCCTCCTGCTGGCGCACCGGCAGGCGCTGCGCCGGCAGACCGCCACCGTGCTGGTCGGGCTCGCGGAGGAGGTGCGGTTCGTGATGGCCTCCACGGGCTTCCTCGACTTCTTCGACGTCCGGGAGAGCGCGTCGGCAGTCCTCGGGCCGGCCCGCGAATGAGCACCGGCGAGCGCATCGACGCCTACCCGACGCGGACCGTCGCCGGCTACGGCGTCCGGGCCGGCCGCCCGCTGCCCTTCGGCGCCATGCCGGTGCCGGGCGGCGTCAACTTCTCGGTCCACTCGGACCGGGCCACCCGGATGTGGCTGGTGCTGTTCGAAACGGGAGCCTCCCGGCCGTCGGCCGAGCTGGAGTTCCCCGCCGCGTTCCGCACCGGCAGCGTCTTCGCGATGACCGTCTTCGGCCTGGACGAGGAAACACTGGAGTACGGCTTCCGTGCCGAAGGGCCCTTCGACCCCGGGCGCGGCGACCGATTCGACCCGGGCCGGGTGCTCACCGACCCGTACGCGCGGCTGATCTCCGGGCGGGATACGTGGGGCACACCGCCGGACCGCGGCCGCCCCTGCCCGTACCGCTCCCGGCCGGTGCGGGACGACTTCGACTGGGGCGACGACGCGCCGCCGCACATCCCCACCGAGGACCTCGTCGTGTACGAGCTGCACGTGCGCGGTTTCACCCGCCATCCGTCCTCCGGGGTCTCCGCCCCCGGCACCTTCGCGGGCCTGCGCGAGAAGATCCCGTACCTGAGGGAACTCGGCGTCAACTGCGTGGAGTTGATGCCCGTCTTCGAGTTCGACGAGCACGCCAACCCGCGCCGCGACCCGGCGACCGGCGAACCGCTGCTGGACTACTGGGGCTACAACACCCTCGGGTTCTTCGCACCCAAGGCCGGCTACGCGGCGACCGGACGGTTCGGCATGCAGGCCGACGAGTTCAAGACGCTGGTCAAGGACCTGCACGCGGCCGGCATCGAGGTGCTCCTCGACGTGGTCTTCAACCACACCGCCGAAGGCAACGAGCAGGGCCCGACGATCTCCTTCCGGGGCCTGGACAACGCGACCTACTACATGCTGACGCCGGACGGTCATTACCTCAACTTCAGCGGCACCGGGAACACCGTCAACTGCAACCACCCCGTGGTACGCGGTTTCATCCTCGACTGCCTCCGCCACTGGGTGTCCGAGTACCACGTCGACGGCTTCCGCTTCGACCTCGCGGCCATCCTCGACCGGGCACCGGACGGCGCCCCGCTGGCCAATCCGCCGCTGGTCGAGCAGCTGGCGCACGACCCGGTGCTGCGGCACTGCAAGCTGATCGCCGAGGCCTGGGACGCCGCGGGCCTGTACGAGGTCGGCAGCTTCCCCGACTACGGGCGCTGGGCCGAGTGGAACGGCAAGTACCGCGACACCGTGCGCCGGTTCCTCAAGGGGGACGGGGGCACGGTCGGCGAACTGGCCACCCGCCTGGCCGGCTCGCCCGACCTGTACGTCGGCCGCGGCACCGCCGCCTCGGTCAACTTCGTCACCGCCCACGACGGGTTCACCCTGCACGACCTGGTCTCGTACGACGAGAAGCACAACGAGGCCAACGGCGAGGGCAACGCCGACGGCGCGAACGACAACCACAGCTGGAACTGCGGCGCCGAGGGCCCGACCGACGACGAGGGGATCCTGCGGCTGCGCAGGCGCCAGATGAAGAACGCCATGGCGATCCTGCTCACCAGCCAGGGCGTGCCGATGCTACTGGCCGGCGACGAACTCGCCCGCACCCAGGCAGGCAACAACAACACCTACTGCCAGGACAACGAGCTGTCCTGGCTGGACTGGGGCCTGCTGGAGGCCAACGCCGACCTGCACCGCTTCGTCCAGGGCCTGATCGCCTTCCGGCACGCCCACCCGCTGCTGCGCGGCGCCGACCACCCGGGCGGCGAGGTCAGCTGGCACGGTGTGCGCGCGGGGGAGCCCGACTGGTCCCCGGACAGTCGCCTGCTGGCGGTGCTGCGCGAGGGCGACGAGCAGATCTACGTCGCCATGAACGCCCACTGGGAGCCGCGCGACCTCGAACTGCCGCGGCCACGCCCCGGCACGGCCTGGCACCTGGTGGCCGACACCGCCGCCGATGCCCCGCACGATCTCCACCGGCCCGGCGCGGAGCCCCCGTTGGAGGATCCGGGCCGCTACCGGATCGCCCCGCGCTCCACGGTGATCCTGCTCGCCCGCTGACATCACACCGACAGAACCGGAGAACCCACCCCATGTCCCTCACCGTCTCGGTCACCACGTCCACCGACACCGCGACCATCAGCCTCGCCGGCGAGCTGGACGCCGCCAGTGCCCCCGCCTTCCACGACACCATCGAGCAGGCCGCCGCCGCCGGGGTCACCCACGTCGTCATCGAGGCGAGCCGGTTGACGTACATGGCCAGCGCGGGCCTGCGCTCCCTGGTGTTCGCCCGGCAGAAGATGGGCGACGACGTCGTGATCACCGTGTCCGGGCCGAGTGCGCCGGTGGCCCGGACCATCCGGCAGGCCGGCTTCGACCACAGCGTCACGCTCATCGACGAGTGAGACCGGACGGGCCACGCGGATGACCGCCCTGCGCATCGCTGCCGCGCTGACCTCCCTGGACGAGGTCGCGCACTTCTGCCACGAGCTCGCCGAACGGGCCGGGCTCAGCCCCGAGGCCGCGTACCGGCTCCGGCTCGCCGCCGACGAGCTCGCCACCAACGTGGTGATGCACGGCTACCGCGGCGGCGAGGGGGAGTTACGGCTCGCGGGCGGAACGGACGAGGACATCGTCTGGATCCGCCTGGAGGACGACGCCCCACCCTTCGACCCCGCCGCCGGGCGCAAACCCCCGACGCCCGACGTCCCGCTGGCGAAGCGGCCGATCGGCGGTCTGGGGATCCACCTCGCCATCACCGCGCTGGACGACTTCAGCTACCGCTACGCCGACGGCCACAACCGCAGCACCCTCGTGATCCGGCGGCACCGAACCGAATGAGGACCCCATGCCCGACGTGACCGCGCTCCTGGTCGACCAGGAGCGGAACCCGCCCCCCGAGCTGCTGGCCGCCCTCGCCCACGAGAACGTGGCCGTCGAAGTGCGCACCCCGCAGGACGCCCTGGAGGGGGAGGCAGCCCGGGCGGAGGTCCTGCTGGCCCCGGCCGCGATGCCGCCGCGGGCCGTGCGGGAGATCAGCCGGCGCCTCGCCGGGAGCGGGGCGACCCCGATGACGGTGGTGTACGCGGAGGAAGGCTTCGCCGACATCGAGCAGCACATCAGGCTCGGGCACGACTACATCGTCCCGCCGTTCCTCCCGCCGCTGGTGCGGGCCAGACTGCGCAGTTGCTACGAGCAGGCCAAGCTCGGCCGGGCGATGGAGGAGATCGAGGCACAGGCCGAACTCCTCAGTTACGAACGGGAGCTGAAAATCGGCCGGCAGATCCAGGAGGGCTTTCTGCCGGAGGAGCTGCCCGCCCCCGGGGGCTGGGACCTGGACGTCCGCTTCCGGCCCGCCCGCAACGTCGCGGGCGACTTCTACGACGTGTTCGAGCTGGTCAACCGTCGTCGGCTGGCCCTGGTGGTGGCCGACGTGTGCGACAAGGGTGTGGGCGCGGCGCTGTTCATGGCGCTGATCCGCAGCCTGCTGCGGCACACGGCCGAGCACAGCGGCCTGCAGAGCCTGATGACGACCCACCAGGCCGCCGACCACGCACATGTCATCCCCGTGGTCGGGGCCACCCCGCTGCTGAACGCGGTGGTCGGCACCAACGGCTACCTCACCCGCAACCACAGCGGCCAGGGCTACTTCGCCACGATGTTCTTCGCCGTCCTCGACCCGGCCACCGGCAGCCTGGTCTACATCAACGGCGGTCACAACCCGCCCATGCTCGTCCCCAGGGAGGGTGGGGACCCGACGCCGCTGGAACCCACCGGACCGGCCGTCGGCGTCATCCCGGACTGCGCCTTCGACCTCGGGTACGCCCAACTCCGGCCGGGCGACACCCTGTTCGTCTACACCGACGGCGTGACCGAGGCGCGCGACGAGGGCGGCGGGTTCTTCGGCGACGAGCGCGTGCTCGGCCTGCTGCGAGAGCCCGTGCCGTCCGGACGGGCCCTGCTGGAGCGGATGGAGGCGGCGCTGCGGGAGCACACCGGCGCCGCCGAGCAGCATGACGACATCACCATGATGGCCGTCCACCGCACGGCCGGACCGTGCTGACCCGGCGCCGCCGCGCCCACGGTTTCCAGGACGATCGGACAGGAGAGATGGCACAGATCATCGCGATGCACTCGCACCGAGGGGGCACCGGAAGATCCACCCTCGCAGCCAACCTGGCCCGGCTGATGGCCGACGAGGGCCACCGGGTGGCGCTGGTGGACACCGACATCCAGTCACCCGCCGCGCACGCCCTGTTCGGCGGTACCCAGATCCCGGAGCGTACCCTCGCCGACTACCTGGTCGGCCAGTGCGAGGTCGAGGACGCGGCCCTCACGGTGCCCGCCGTACCCGGAGGTACCGAGCTGTACCTCGTCCCCGCCCGGGCGGAGGCCTCCGGGATCCACGAGATCATCGCGCAGGGGTACGACGTCGGCCTGCTGCGCGAGGGCTTCGACCGGCTGATCGACGCACTACGCCTGGACGTCCTGCTGCTCGACACGCACGCGGGTATCAACAACGAGACGGTGACGGCCGTGGCGAGCGCCGACACCCTGGCCGTGGTGACCAGGTCGTGCCGGCTCGACCTCCTCGGCGCGGCGGAGACCGTCGAGTTCGCCGCCCAGCTCGGCTGCCCGCGGCGGGTGCTGCTGGTCAACATGGTCCCGCCGGGCGTGTCGCAGGAGCTGGCCGCGCAGCGAGCGGAGGCGGCGTACGGATCGCCCGTGGAGGCCGCCCTGCCGTACACGCCGGAGCTGGCCATGGCCGCCGGGGCGCGGCTCTTCGTCGACGCCCACCCCGACCACCCGCTGGTGGAACGTTTCCGCAAGATCATCCCTTCCCTGGTACGCCGGAGGTGACGGCAACGATGGAGACCCTGTCCGCGATCGCCCTGGTCGGAGGCCGGGGAGTGCGGGCCCGGCCGCTGACCCTGAACTCCCCCGACTACCTGCGCAGCAAGGCCGCCATGAGCCTGGCCGGCCGCAGCCTCATCGAGTGGGCGGTCGGGATCCTGCAGGCCCAGGGGATCGACCACTTCTACGTCGCCGCCAACGGCGGGGAGAACCGCGCCCAGACCAAGGCCATCCTGGAGCACGGGGAGCAGTTCGGCGTGTCCGTCCGTTACTCCCGCACCCGCTTCGACAGCAGCAACACCGGCTCCGGCGAGGCCACTCTGCGCTGCCTCGAGTACTGGGACCTCACCGGCCTCGCGCTGGTCTTCCCCTCCGACTCGGTCTTCGACTTCGGCCTCGCCGCCATGGCCCGCGCCCACCGGGCACACGACGCCGTGGTCACCCTCGCCACCGTGCTGCGCGCGGCCACCGAGGCCGCGGGCAAGTACGGCGTGGTGCTGCGTGCCCCCGGCGGCCGGGTGGCGGGCTTCCTGGAGAAACCGGACCTGGCCACCCTTCGGGCGGCCGGCGCGATCGACGGCGCGGGCCGGGTCGAGACCAACGCCGGAATGTACCTGGTCGACTGCGACCGGCTGCGGGCGATCGCCCGCGAGCCGGCCCTCGCCGCGCTCGCCCGCCGCAGCCTGGACTGGGGCGGCGACCTGCTGCCGTACCTGGCCGCGCAGGGCCACCGGATCGCCTCCCACCCCATCGCCAAGTTCGGCGACCTGGGCAGCCCCCGCGACTACCTCACCACCCTGCGCGAAGTCCTGCGCGACGAGTACCCGATGCTCAGCGGCCGGATCGACCCGCCGGTGAGCGCCCTGGCCGGCGCACGGATCCACGAGAGCAGCCTGCACCTCAAGGACGAGACCACCGGCCGGACCCTCGCGGAGAAGGTCGCCGACGGCACCGTCCGGATCGGCCCGAACGTGCGGATCGGCCGGGACGTCGAGATCGGCCCCGGCGTCGTCCTCGCCGAGTCCGACATCGGCGACGGCGTGGACCTCGGCGAGGGCGCCTCGCTGCGCGGTGTCGCCTGCGGCGACCACAGCATCGTCGGACCCGGCGCCCTCATCTCCGACGCCTTCCTCGGCGTCATGGTCGACATCCGCTCCAGCCGTGCGCGCCCGGTCGTCCTGGAGGAGTTCTGCGCACTCGGCGACGAGGTCCGGGTCGGGGCCGGCACCCACCTGCGCGGAGTGAGCGTGTTCCCCCGGCTCGACATCGGGAGCGAGGCACGGATACCCACCGGGGCCAGCCTCTCCGGACTCAAGGACCTGCTGCACTGGCTGGGCGAGACCCCCGTGAACGGGAGGGCGGCGTGATGCGCGTCGACGTCCTCACCCGCGAGTACCCGCCGTACGTCTACGGCGGAGCCGGCGTCCACGTGCAGCAACTCGCCCGGGAGCTACGGAAACTGGTGGACCTGCGAGTCCAGTGCTTCGACGGGCCCCGCCCCGCGCCGTACGTCACCGGCCACCGAACGCCCGCCGACCTGGCAGGAGCCAACGGCGCCCTCCAGGCCCTCGGCACCGACCTCGCCATGGCGGCGGCCGCCGCCGGGGCCGACATCGTGCACAGCCACACCTGGTACACCAACCTCGCCGGCCACCACGCGAAACTGCTGTACGGCACCCCGCACGTGGTCACCGCGCACAGCCTGGAACCGCTGCGCCCCTGGAAGGCCGAGCAGCTGGGCGGCGGGCACGCGCTCTCCTCGTTCTGCGAGCGCACCGCCCTCCTCGGCGCCGACCGGGTGATCGCCGTCTCCGGCGCGATGCGCGAGGACGTCCTGCGCTGCTACCCGGAACTCGACCCCGACCGCGTCGTGGTGATCCACAACGGCATCGACACCGACGAGTTCGCACCCGACCCCGACACCGCCGAACTGCGCCGCCTGGGCATCCGCACCGACCGGCCCACCGTCGCCTGCGTCGCCCGCCTCACCCGGCAGAAGGGCCTGACCCACCTGCTGCGCGCAGCGCCGCACCTGGCCCCCGGCACCCAGCTGGTGATGTGTGTCAGTGCTCCCGACACCCCCGAGATCGCCGGGGAGTTCGCCGCCGCGGTCCGCGCGGCACGCGGGCTGGGCGCCGAGGTGGTCCACGTCGAGGAGCCGCTGACCCGCTCGGCGGTGCGCCAACTCCTCTCGTACGCCGACGTGTTCGCCTGCCCCTCGGTCTACGAGCCGCTGGGCATCGTCAACCTGGAGGCGATGGCCTGCGAGACACCGGTGGTCGCCACCGCCGTGGGCGGCATCCCGGAGGTGGTCGCCGACGGGGAGACCGGCCTGCTGGCCCCGTTCGGCGGCGACGGCGGGCCCGCCGAACCCGTGCTCCTCGCCATGGAGTTCGCGGTGCGGATCAACGAGCTGTTGGCCGACCCGGACCGGGCCCGCCGGATGGGCCGGGCCGGGCGCCGCAGGGCGGCCGAGCACTTCTCCTGGACGGCGATCGCCGGCCAGGTCCACGACGTCTACCGATCGGTGGGGGAAAGGTCCGGAGTCCGATGACCGTCGAGTCGATCCTGCCCGCGAAGGAGCTCCGCCCGCACCAACTCCCCTCCCCGGTCGGACGGATCCCGATCACCGAGGTGCGGCCGTCGGTGGATCAGGGGCGTCGGCCCGCGCGGGCGGTGCCGGGCGAGCCGTTCGAGATCTCCGCCACCGTCTTCCGCGAGGGCCACGAGGAGATCGGTGCCCGGGTGGTGCTCACCGGCCCGGACGGCCTGGAGCGCCCAGGGATCCCGATGACCGAGAAGGTGCGCGGCACCGACCGCCGGACCGCAGAGGTCGTCCTGGACCAACTGGGAGAGTGGACCTTCCGGGTGGAGGCCTGGAGCGACCCGCTGGCCACCTGGCGGCACGCGGCAGAGGTGAAGGTCCCGGCCGGCGTGGACGTCGAGCTGAGCCTGAAGGAGGGCGCCGACCTGCTGGCCCGAGCCGCCCTCGGACCCCTCGCCGTCGGGACTCCCACGCAGACCGTGCTCGCCTGGGCGGCGGCCGCCGTACGGGACACCGCCCGCCCGGCCGAGGCGCGGCTGGTCGCCGCTCTCTCGCCCGAGGTCCGCACGGCGGTCGACGCCGGACCGCTGCGCGAACTCCTCACCGTCGGACCGGAGTTCCCACTGCGAGTGGAACGCGAACGGGCGCGCTACGGCTCCTGGTACGAGTTCTTCCCCCGTTCGGAGGGAGCCGTCCTCGACCCGGCCGGTGTACGGCCGCCCCGCTCCGGCACCTTCCGCACCGCGGCGCGTCGGCTCCCCGCCGTCGCCGCGATGGGCTTCCACGTCGTCTACCTCCCGCCGATCCACCCCATCGGCGCCACTCACCGCAAGGGCCCCGACAACAGCCTCACCGCCGGGCCGCACGACCCCGGATCCCCGTGGGCCATCGGCTCGCCCGCCGGCGGGCACGACGCCCTGCACCCGGACCTCGGCACCGACCGCGACTTCCGGCAGTTCGTGCGCACCGCCCGCCGCCTCGGCCTGGAGATCGCGCTCGACTTCGCCCTGCAGTGCTCGCCCGACCACCCCTGGCTCCGCGAACACCCCGAGTGGTTCCGCCGCCGGGCCGACGGCAGCATCGCCCACGCCGAGAACCCGCCGAAGAAGTACCAGGACATCCACCCGATCGACTTCGACGCCGACCCGGACGGCATCCACGATGCCTGCCTGCGGGTGCTCCACCACTGGATGGACCGGGGCGTGCGGATCTTCCGGGTGGACAACCCGCACACCAAACCGCTCGGATTCTGGGAGCGGCTGCTCGCGGACGTCCACGCCACCGACCCGGACGTGCTCTTCCTCTCCGAGGCGTTCACCCGCCCGGCGATGCTGCACGCCCTGGCCCGGGTCGGCTTCCACCAGTCGTACACCTACTTCACCTGGCGCAACACCCGGGAGGAGATCGAGTCCTACCTCGGCGAACTGGCCGGACTCGACGGCGATGAGTCGGCCGACTACCTGCGGCCCAACCTCTTCGTCAACACCCCCGACATCCTCCCGCGTTACCTCCAGCACGGCGGACGCGCCGCCTTCTCGGTGCGGGCGGTGCTGGCCGCGACGGCCAGTCCCTCCTGGGGCGTCTACGCCGGCTACGAGCTGTGCGAGGCGGCCGCGGCCGCGCCCGGGGGCGAGGAGTACGCCGACTCGGAGAAGTACCAGTACCGGCCGCGCGACTGGGCCGGCGGCGAAGGGCGCTCGCTCGCTCCGCTGCTCACCGCGCTCAACCGGATCCGGGAGCGGCATCCGGCGCTGCACCACCTGCGCAACCTGCGCTTCCACTCCTGCGACAACCCGCAGATCCTCGCCTACTCCAAGCGGCTCGGCGAGGACGCCGTCCTGGTGGTGCTCAACCTGGACCCGCACCACGCCCAGCAGGGCACCCTCACCGTCGACCTCGCCGAACTCGGGCTGGAGCCGGGCGCCGCCTTCGGCGTCCACGACGAGCTCACCGGAGCCGACTACCGCTGGGGCGGCGAGAACCACGTCCGGCTCGACCCGCTCGCCGGCCAGGTGGCCCACGTCTTCACCATCCGATCCCTGACGAGGACTCCCCGGTGACCCCACTCCTTGATCCGCTTCCGCCGACGCTCGGCGAGCTCGACCTCCACCTGATCGGCGAGGGCCGCCACGAGCGGCTCTGGCAGGTGCTGGGAGCCCACCCCCGGGCCGACGGCACCGACTTCGCCGTCTGGGCCCCCGGCGCCCGCGCGGTACGGGTGGTCGGCGACTTCAACGGTTGGCACGGCGCCGGGCACGAGATGCTGCCACTCGGCTCCTCGGGCGTCTGGCAGTTGTCCGCGCCCGGGGCCCGCGAGGGTGCCCTGTACAAGTACGAAGTCCTCGGCGCGGACGGTACCTGGCGGCAGAAGGCGGACCCGTTCGCCTTCTCCGCCGAGTGCCCACCAGGGACGGCCTCCAGGATCTACACCTCCTGGCACCGCTGGACCGACGCGGCCTGGATGGCGGGCCGGTCGGCGCGCCCGGCACGGACGAGCGTCTACGAAGTCCACCTGGGCTCCTGGCGTCCGGGCTTGACGTACCGGCAACTCGCCGACGAACTGCCCCCTTACGTCCGGGACGTGGGCTTCACCCACGTCGAGTTCCTGCCGGTCGCCGAGCACCCCTTCGGCGGCTCGTGGGGGTACCAGGTCACCTCGTACTTCGCCCCGACGGCCCGGCTCGGCACCCCGGACGACTTCCGGCACCTGGTCGACGCCCTCCATCGGGCCGGCATCGGCGTGATCGTCGACTGGGTGCCCGCGCACTTCCCCAAGGACGACTGGGCGCTGGCCCGGTTCGACGGCACCCCCCTCTACGAGCACCCCGACCCGCACCGGGGCGAACACCCCGACTGGGGCACCCTGGTCTTCGACTTCGGCCGCCCCGAGGTGCGCAACTTCCTGATCGCCAACGCGCTGTACTGGTGCGAGGAGTTCCACGTGGACGGCCTGCGGGTGGACGCGGTGGCCTCCATGCTCTACCTCGACTACTCGCGCGGCCACGGCCAGTGGACGCCCAACGCCCACGGCGGCCGCGAGAACCTGGAGGCGGTCGCCTTCCTCCGGGAACTCAACACCACCCTTCACCGCTGCTTCCCCGGCGTGCTCACCGTCGCCGAGGAGTCCACCGCCTGGGAGGGCGTGACCCGGCCGACCGAGGCCGGCGGGCTCGGCTTCGACCTGAAGTGGAACATGGGCTGGATGCACGACACCCTGGGCTACCTCCGCCAGGACCCGGTGCACCGGCGCCACCACCACACCGGCATGACCTTCCCGATGATGTACGCCCACGCGGAGAACTACCTGCTGCCCGTCAGCCACGACGAGGTCGTCCACGGCAAGGGTTCGCTGCTCGGCAAGGCCCCTGGCGACTGGTGGCAGCAGCTCGCCTCCGTCCGCGCCTACCTGGCCTTCATGTGGGCCCATCCCGGCAGCCAACTCCTCTTCATGGGGCAGGAGTTCGCCCAGCCGTCCGAGTGGTGGCACGACGGCTCACTGGACTGGCCGGTGCTCGACACACCCGAGCACCGAGGTGTGCGCGACCTGGTCCACGATCTCAACTGGCTCCAACGAGCCGTTCCCGCGCTCTGGCAGCGCGACGGTGAACCCGGCGGCTTCCGCTGGATCGACGCCGACAACGCGGACGAGAACGTCCTCTCCTTCATCCGCTACGACGCCGACGGCGAACCCCTGGTCTGCGTGTACAACTTCTCGCCGGTGGTCCGAGCTCCGTTCCGCCTGGCCTTCCCCCGCGCCGGCCGCTGGCGCGAGGTACTCAACACCGACGCCGGCTGCTACGGGGGCAGCGGCGTCGGCAACCTCGGCGCCGTCACGGCCGAGGCAGGGCACTGGCAGGGGCTGCCCGCCGTCGCCGACATCGCGCTGCCACCGCTCGGCGCGCTCTGGCTGCGTCCGCAGGACGGGGAGGCCGATCGTGGCTGAGCTGCTGCTCCTGGTCGTCGGCGCGACCCTGGTCTCCGCCGCCGCCCACCGCACCGGCGTCTCCCCGCCGATTGCGGCGGTCGTCGCAGGGCTGCTGGTCTCCTTCGTCCCCGGCGTACCCGACTACCACCTCGACCCGGACCTGGCGCTGATCGTCTTCGTGCCCCCGCTGGTGTACTCCGACGCGGTGGAGAGCTCCTACCTGAACCTGCGGGCCAACGCCCGCCCGATAGGCCTGCTCTCCGTAGGGCTCGTCCTGTTCACCACCGCGCTCGTCGGCGCCGCGGCACACGCGGTCGTCCCCGGGATGCCGTGGGCGGACGCCTTCGTCCTGGGCGCGATCCTCGCCCCCACCGACGCGGTCGCCGCCGTGTCGATCGCCCGCCGGCTCGGACTGCCGCGCCGCATCGTCACCATCCTGGTGGCCGAGAGCATCGTCAACGACGCCACCGGCATGACCGTCTTCCGCCTCACGCTCGCGTCCGCCTTGGGCGGCACCAGCACGTTCCTCGACGGCGCGGCCGAGTTCGCGTACACCTCGCTGGCCGGAGTCGCGATCGGCCTGGCGCTCGCCCTCCTGGTCCGGCGGTTGCGCGGCTGGCTGGCCGACGCCGTCACGGAGAACGCCGTGATGCTGCTCGTACCGTTCGGCGCCTACGCGGCCGCCGAGTCTCTCCACGCCTCCGGAGTGCTGGCCGTGCTCGCCGCCGGGCTGTACCTCGGGCACCACTTCGCCGGAGCCTCGCACGAGGCCAGGCTGCAGGAGAAGGCGACCTGGCGGGTGGCCACCTGCGTGCTGGAGGCGGTGTCCTTCGCACTGATCGGACTGCAACTGCGTCCGGTGCTCCAGGCCCTGCGCACCACCGACCCGGCGGCGCTGGGCCGGTACGCGGCCGTGGTGTTCGCCGCCATGCTGCTGGCCAGGGCCGTCTGGGTCTTCCCCGCCACCTACCTGCCCCGCCGGCTGTCGGCGCGGTTGCGCGGGCGCGACCCGGCGCCCCCGTGGCAGCACCCCGCCGCGATCTGCTGGGCCGGTACCCGCGGCGTGGTCTCGCTGGCCGCCGCCTTCGCCGTGCCGCCCGACCTGCCGGGCCGGGACCTGGTGCTCTTCCTCGCCTTCTCGGCCGTGCTCGGCACCCTGCTGGTCCAGGGCGTCGGGTTCCCCGCCGTGGCACGCCGGCTGCGCCTGCGGGACGAGGGGCAGGCGCGTCAGGACGACCTCGCCGAGGCCATGGCGCAGGAGGTCGCGGCCCGGGCGGCCTGGGCCCGGGTGGAGGAGAGGATCGCCAGCGGCCGGGACGACGCGCCCGGTCACGTGCTCGACCGCCTGCGGGACCTGGCCGAGCACCGCTGCTCCACCGCGTGGGAGCGGATCCGGGCGGACGGTGCCCCGCCGCGGGCCGAGCCGCCCACCGCCGCGTACCGGCGGTTGCGCAGGGAGATGCTCGCCACCGAGCGGGGCGTCTTCGTCCGGCTCTGCCGGGAGGGCCGGATCCACGACGAGGTGCTGCGGCGGGTGATGCACGAGCTCGACCTGGAGGAGGCGGCACTCTCGCGGACCTGACCGGCGTTCTCGGTCTTGACCGGAAAGAGGTCCGTATGCTGTGCCAACAATTTCCCGCGATCGCGGCTTTCCCGGTCGAGCCTGATCCGCGCGCACGGCATATGGAACTCGCTAAACCGTCGTCGATCTGTTCTACCGGAGTCGGTTCTCTGCTCTAATGGGCGATCGAGCTCAGCAGTGCAGGTGGATTTTCGGGAAATCCGTCCGAATCGACGATTTCCCCGCCCTGCCATGCCCGGAATGGCGAACGATTTCCGCCGGGCCGTGGTATTCGCGCATTGCTTTCGAGGAGGGATGGGTGTGGACGCCGGATTCGATGGCTTCGGTCCGCAGGACCTTTCTCAGGATCAGGTGGACCGGATGTGCGGGCAGTTGCTCGCCTCCGTACCGCGCAGTGACCAGCGACGATGGGGTGAGCTGTACGTCCGGGGCTTGCTGTCCGCGAAGGGGCGCAAGACCATGAAGGGCATCGCCGAGGCCGCCGACGCCGGCGCGATGCAGAGCCTCCAGCAGTTCATCACCACCTCCCCCTGGGAGTGGAAGCCGGTGCGCCAGTCCCTGGCGCGTTTCGTGGACCGGGAGCTCCAGCCGGTCGCTTGGATCGTCGAGCCGCTCGCCGTGCCCAAGGCGGGCCGGTACTCCGTCGGCGTCGAGCGCCAGTTAGTCCCCGGACTCGGCCGGATGGCCAACTGCCAGCAGAGCGCCGGCGTCTGGCTGGCCTCCGAGGAGGCGAGCTGCCCGGTGGACTGGCAGCTCGCGTTGCCGGCCACCTGGGTCCCGGGCAGCGAACAGCGCAGAAGAGCCGCCGTCCCCGATCACGTGAGATCCCAGACCCCGGTGGAGTGCGCCGTCGGTTCGGTCGTCTCGATGGCCGAGGAGTGGCGCCTCACACCACGCCCGGTGGTGATGGCCGCGACCGGTGACGACCTCGCCGGGGTCCTCACGGCGTTCGTGCCGCGCCGGATCCCGTTCGTCCTGCGTGTCGACGCCTCCCTGCAGGTGACCCCCGCCGACCCGCGGCTGCCCGTCGGGGACGGGCGGCGACTGCCCGCGGAGCACCTCATCGCCTCCGTACGGGAGCTGGGCGCGGCCGTGGAGTGGCGCGACAGCTGGTACGCCCGGCACCGGGTGGCCAAGGTGGTCGGCGTACGGGTCGCGCTGCCGACCCTCCACGACCGCGCCGCGAGCATGCCGCCGCTCTTCCTGATCGGCGCCTGGACCGACCCGAAACAGGCACGGCCCACCGAGCTCTTCCTCTCCAACATCGGCCACCTCTCCTCGTCGGCGCTCTTCCGGATCGCCAAGCTGACCAGGCGGGTCTCCCGCGACCTGCAGGACGTCTGCGACCGGGTGGGCATCCGCGACTTCGCCGGGCGCTCCTTCCGCGGCTGGCACCACCACGCCACACTCGTCTCGATTGCGCACGCGATCTCCGTCCTGGCCAGGCTGCCCCGCCAGTCGGGACGGCTGCTGTCGCAGCGACGCCTGCCGCTGATCGGATCGCGGTGACCGCGCCCGCCCGGTCCTGCGGGGAGCTGCGGACGGCGGGCCCGCGCATCCGCTCGCGTGGTTCCCGGCGACACCTGGTTCATCGTGCGGATTCCCGCACCGACCCGAGAGGAACTCGAATGGCGGAAATCATCACAACGGACGCACGAACGGTTTTCGAGAAGCAGCTCGCGGCGGTGACCGCCGGCGATCTCGAATCGGTCGTCGAGAATTACGCCGTGGATGCCGTGCTCATTCGGACCGACCGGAGTTTCGCCGGTACGGAAGGAATTCGCGAGGCGTTCTCCGGGTACCTCGCCCTCCGGCCGAAGCTGGCGGAATTGGTGGAGTACGCCGAGCACGGCGACACGGTCTGCTACCGGGCGGTCATGGAGGTCTCGGGCGAACGGAAGGACACGGTCGGCACCATGGTGATGAAGGACGGCCGGATCTGGCGGCAGACGGCCTTGTCCCGCCCGGACACCCCGGCGAACACGACGCCGCTGGAGGTGTACCGGGCCTGGAACGACTGCCTGCTGGCGGGCGACATCGAGGGGGCCACGCGTCTGATCGACGCCGACCGGTGGACCGAGAAGTGCCTCGGGCTGACCGGCTGGCTCACCGACTTCCAGGTCGCGCTCACGCACTACGCGCGGAACATGGTCGAGCCGTGGGAGGGCCTGGAGATGTCCGAGGAGGAGGTGGTCGAGGGGCGGGACGCCGTCACCATCCGGTTCCGCGTCGAGGCCACCCATGTCGGGGAGTTCATGGGCGTCCCCGCTACCGGCCGAAGGGTCTCCTTCGATGCCATCCGTATCGTCCACGTCAGGGACGGCAAGGTCACGGGACAGTGGGCGCAGCTCGATCTCTGGGGCCTCCACCGGCAACTGACGGGTGATCGGCCGAAGACGTCCTGAGGCAAGTCCGTCAGAGTACCGTCAAAGGAACATTCCGGGCCCTTCGAGGCTGGTTCGATCGTGGCCATGGATTTCACCTGGTTGGCCGACCGGCTCGACGGCAGGCCGAGGGTGGTCGTGTCGACGACCAGCACCGGTATGGAGCTGCGCCACGAACTGTGGGTCGCGTACCTGTACGGCTACCGGCCGGTGGAGCACCGACCGGCGGCCGGGTCCGGGGCCTGGACCGTGCTGGTCCTGGACCCGGACTCGGCAGCCCGTCGCCGGGCCGAGTGGATGCGCACCCCCGACCTGCGGCCGGAAGCCTCCTCGCTGGTCGACTGGACGGACGATTGGACGACGAACCTCTGGACACCTCCGGGCTGGCCTCCAGGGGTCGGCCCGGTCCCGCCGCCCGACCACCTGCTCCCTCGGGTTCCTCTGCGTGACCGGGGGAGCAGGCGCCGTACGATCTGGCTCACTTGTGGCGTGATCACGGCCTGGACGATCAACGTCGTGAGGTGGGCCTGGTCCGGCGCCCCCGGAGTGGCCGGCCTGGTGCTGTCCGGATTCCTGGGCAGCCTGGTGCTGCTGGCCTGCGCGATCGCGGTTCGGCGCTCGCGCCGCCGACTCCGGGACTCGCAGGCGGACGCGCAACGGTGGGGGTCGTGACGGAGTGTCCCGGGCGGGGAGCGGGGAAGTCGTGTGTGTTCCGCCGATCTGGCTCGGGGACGACTCCTCCGTGATGAAGAAGGTCATCGAGCGGTTGTACGCCTGCGCCTCGATCCTCGACTTCGAGGGACAGTACGCCTACTACGGCGGGGCCGGCGGCTGCCTGATCTCCGGGAACGAGGACGGCGCCAAGCACTATGCGATGAACGTTTTCTACAGCCTCCAGCACGGGGCGTCGATCAGGAGCCTGGCGGCGGTCGACGTCCGAGACCGAGCCCGGGGCGTCCGCAGACCCTGGACCTGCGGGCCCGGCCGGTGCGACCAGGTGGCGTTGACCGGATGTCTACCCACGGCAGGTCTACTGCGAGCACTGACCCCTTCGAGACCTTGGGAGGACCAACAGTGGTCAAGCGAGCAGTACTCGGCCTGGCGGCGGCGGCCCTGTGCGTGATCGGCGGCGGGGCGGCGCTCGCCTACGCGGGCACGGACGGTGCTGCCCGTCCGTCGGCGCATCAGGGCGCCGACGGACGGACCGGTCACGCCGAGCACGAGTCCGTCATCCTCGCGTGGGGCTGGCTCGACAAGCCCCGCGAGCACGTCCTGTAGGCCGGCGAGCCCGCCCCGTTGGTGCAGGTCAGCGCCGCACCGGCGGGGCGGGCCCGACTCCCCGCAATCACACACCAGCTCATTGGGGTTCGAACATGAATCGCATGCCTGTACATCCGTCCGCGACGCTGCCGGTCCTGGAGACCGCCCGCGTCCGCCTGCGGGACCACCGCGCCGACGACCTCGGCGCCATGCGCCAGGTCTGGGGCGACGCCGCCGGGATGCGCCACCTCTCGACCGGCGTCATGGACGACAGTCGGATCCGGCACAGGCTGGACGAGGCCGTGGCGACCGCCACCGAGGTGCCGCGCCGTCACTACCAGCTGGCCGCCTGTCTCCAGGGCGACGACCGCCCCGTCGGCGGCATCCGCCTCGACGTCGAGGACGATGTCACCGGGTACTCCGGCGTCTTCACCATGGCCCGGCACCTCCGCGGCTCAGGGTGCGCCCCCGAGATCGGCTGGCTCATGCTCAAGCTCGCCTTCGCCGAACTCGGCCTCACCCGGGTGTGGAGCATGGCGTCCCTGGAGAACACCGACGCGGTCCGCGCGATCACCCGCTTCGGCTTCACCCCCACCGGCGAGACCGAGCGCTACTTCGCCGAAGCCGACGTCACCATGCGCCTGGTGACCATGGAGGTCACCGCGGACACCTGGCGCAGCATGCCCGTCCCGGCCACCCCTGGCCCCGCCTGACCCTGCGCCATCTGCTCCTGCCCGCCACCAGCCGACCCCAACTGCCGGACAGTGCGCACTGGTTGCCGGAGGAATCGCACGCATGCCGACCGCATCGAGCTCAGCCGACAGCAACCGGGACGACCTGCTCCAGCGAGGGACCGGCCCGGTGCAGGAGTCGTTCCTGGACCTGGTCAGGAACATCCGGCACTGCGCGGGCTGCAAGCCGGATCCTTCACAGCCTGCAGCATCTCGGCTACACCTCCGCCCGCAGGCCAACGCCGGCTGGGTCGGTGAGGCGGGCCCCGGGCCGTCTCACCTCGACCGGGATTCCGGCGGGCCGGAGAACGACCCTGGAGGGCGGAGGCGGACGCGGAATGGCTGGGCACGATTCAGGAGGCGCGCACGGTTCAGGGCATGGACCTCGGGTTCATGCCCTGAACCGTTGCCGGACCTCGGTGCGCTCTCCCGATGGACGGCGGAAGACACGCCTACACCTCGATGTGCGCGCCCATGATGACCGTGCGCTCGCGGGGAAGACCGAAGTACTCGGCGGCGTCGGCCGTGATGTACGAGGTGGCGATGAACAGCCGCTTGCGCCAGGGGGCCATGGTCGGGGCCTTCCCGCGCCGCAGCTCGATCTTGGACAGGAAGTAGGACACCTGGTCGAGCTGCAACGGCCCCTCGGTCCGGGTGGGGTCGAGCATCGAGAGCGCGCCCGGCACGTCCGGTGTCTCCATGTAGCCGAACCGGGCGGTGACGTGGATGATCCCGTCCTCGGCGTAGCCGAGGTCGTCGACGACGAGCCGCCGGTCGTCGGGGAGGCGCGGCAGCGGCTCGGTCTCGATGGACAGGATGACGACGTGGTCGTGCCGCACGTGGTTGCGCTCGACGTTGGCCCGCATGGCCAGCGGCGCCGTCTGTTTGCCCCGGTTGAGGAAGACGGCGGTGCCGGGGACTCGCAGCGCCGGCATCGCCCCGCTGTGCAGGCGGTCGACGAATTCGCGCAAGGGGCCCTCGTGGCGTGCCCGCTCCGCGGTGACGACCTCGCGCCCGCGCTGCCAGGTCGTCATGACGGTGAACACGGTGATGCCGATCAGCAGCGGCAGCCACGCGCCGTGGACGAGCTTGGTCACGTTGGCCGCCACGAACAGCAGGTCCACGGTGAGCAGCACCGTCGCGCCGGTGACGAGCAGCCAGACCGGGGTGGCCCACTTCTCCCGGGCGACGTAGAAGAACAGCAGGGTGGAGATGGTGATGGTTCCGGTGACCGCCATGCCGAACGCGAAGGCCAGCGCGGTGGAGCTGCGGAAGGCGAAGACCAGGGTGAGCACCGAGACCATCAGCAGCCAGTTGATCCAGGGGACGTAGATCTGGCCCACGGTGGACTCGGAGGTGTGTGCGATGCGCAGCCTCGGCAGGTAGCCGAGCTGGGCGGCCTGGGAGGTGACCGAGTAGGCGCCGGTGATCACCGCCTGGGAGGCGATCACGGTCGCGGCCGTGGCCAGTACGACCATCGGCAGCCGTCCCCAGTGGGGAACGAGCAGGAAGAACGGGCTGCTCACGTTGGCCGGACCGGCGAGGATCAGCGCGCCCTGACCGAGGTAGCTCAGGATGCAGGCGGGGAAGACGAGGACCAACCAGGCCCGGGTGATCGACCGGCGGCCGAAATGCCCCATGTCGGCGTAGAGCGCCTCGGCGCCGGTGACCGCGAGCACGACGGCGGCCAGCGCGAAGAACGCGGTGCCGAAGTGGCCGAACAGGAAGCCCAGGGCGTAACCCGGTGACAGCGCCCTGAGGATCTGCGGGTGGCCGGCGATCCCGGTCACTCCGCAGGCCCCGATGGCCACGAACCAGGCGATCATCACAGGTCCGAACAGCCGGCCCACAGCCGCGGACCCCCTGCGCTGCACCAGGAACAGCAGCACGATGATCACTGCGGTGAGTGGGACGACGGCGCTTTCCAGCGACGGCTCGACGACCTTGAGCCCTTCGATCGCCGACAGCACCGAGATCGCCGGGGTGATCATGCTGTCGCCGAAGAACAGCGACGCGCCGAAGATGCCGAGTGCGGCCAGTACGGCGGTGGTCCGCCGGCCGCGCGGTGAGCCGGACCGCCGCAGGAGCGTGATCAGCGCCATGATGCCGCCCTCGCCGTCGTTGTCGGCGCGCATCGCCAGGAACACGTAGGTGACCAGGACGATGATCACCACCGACCAGAACACCAGCGACACCACCCCGTACACGTTCTCCGTGGTGACCGGGACGGGGTGCGGGTCGCTCGGGTTGAACACGGTCTGGAGGGTGTAGATCGGGCTGGTCCCGATGTCGCCGAAGACCACCCCGAGCGCGGCGATCACCACCGCCAGACGCACGGAGTCGTGCACGCCTTGACGAGGAACGTCCGGCCGCCGCGCCGGGGAGCCGCTGTCGGCCATGGTGGATCTCCTCCGTGCGGGGACTGCTGGGCCGCAGACCAGGGGCATCCTGGCGGACGATACCGATCCCGCCGTGCGATCGTCGGGAGGCGTGCGCCGCCGCTCCCCGAACGGCCGGTTGTGTGAACGGGGTCCTGGGGCGGCGCATGCGGATGCCCTTGGCAGTAGTGGCCAAGGGCATCGGTGTTCGTACGGGTCCGAGGCCGGTGCGGTGCGTCGGGAAGCAGTCGTTGGCGGCGGGAACTATTTTCCGGGCCGGCAACCTGGGTGCACTGTCGGAACCGGAGCCGGCGCCGGTCGCCGAGGAGCTGCCGCGGGCCCCGGCCGATCCGGGCCCACGTCGTCGGCCTGCCGCTCGCAGTCGGCCGATCGTCAGCGCAGACCGGCGGTCGGGGCGTACCGGCCGCCCGTGACGAGGGGGAGCGGCTCTCCGCTGCGGGCGGCGACGTCCAACTGCTGGAGCAGCTCGTCCGGGGAGACGGCGATGATCGGGCAGGTCGCGTAGGTGCGGCAGTAGTGCAGGACGGAGCCGTGCAGCAGGTGGTCGAGGCGGCCGTGCCTCCCGGTGCCGACGACGAGCAGATCGGTCGGCGCGGTGACGGCGCGGACCAGGGCCGCTCCGGCGTGGCCCCTGACCACCAGCGGGTGGATGACCAGGTCGGCCGGGTAGCCGCCGAACGCCTGCTCGAAGGCGGTGTCGACGCGCTTGCGGGCTGCGTGCTCCAGCTCGGACAGCGGGCGCAGGTGGTCGCGGTCGGTGCCGTCGGAAGGAACCCACGCGACGACCGGCACCAGCGTGGCCCCGCGCCGGGCCGCCTCGTCCACGGCACGTCGCAACGCGGCGAGACTGCTCAACGAGCCATTCAGCCCGACGATCACCCGGGTGGTTCCGGTCATGGCCGTTCGCCTCCGTCAGAGGATGGTTCACTGTGTTCAGTGAACGCGCCACGCGGGCCGGGCGGACGGCCGCTGACGGCATCATGACGCCCGGCCGCGGGTTCCTGACGGACCTCTGACGTGTGCGGTTCCCGGTGACGACCGGCCCGCTCACCGGGTGAGGGCGGGGCCGGCCCAGTACACCACCTCGCGCCGGAGGGGCCGGAAGCCGGCGGCCGCGGCCAGGGCCCGGCTCGCGTGGTTGCTGTCCGGCGCCGACCACGTCGGGACGAGGCCGTGTGTGTGCGCGGCGGCGGTGGCGGCCTGGATGCAGGCGAGGGCCAGGTCGAGGCGGCGGAAGGCCGGGTCGGTGGCGACGGCGAGGTCGATGTGCTCGCGTCCGACCAGGTAGCCGCAGGCGACTGCGGCGAGGTACGGGCCGAGGAAGGCGCCCCAGGCGAAGCCGCTCGCGGCGACCGCGCCGTGGCCGCCCCAGGTCCGGGCGGTCCAGTGCGGTCCGTCCGGGGCCAGGACGCCCCGTGAGGCGAAGCGGTCGAGCAGTGTCTCGTCCCCGGGACGCAGCGGACGCACCCAGGCGGCGGTGTGTGGCGACACCCGCCGTCGCGGCTGCTCCACGTACACGTGCAGCACGCGAACCCACGGGGTGAGGTGGGTGAAGGTGCGGCCCAGCAGGGGCAGGAATCGGTCCGGGGCGTGGAACTGGCCGCGCCCGAACCGGCCCAGGATGCCGGGCTCCAGTCGGCTCGGGTCGCCGGCCAGTAGACGCTCCGGCCCGCAGTGGACCAGCAGCGCGCGGACGTCCGAGGGGTCGTCAGCCCACCAGCCGCCATGGGAACTGCGCTGGACATGGGCGGGGAGAACAGTGGCCCCGGGGCGCTCGGGGCTGAACCAGTCGGTGGACGGCAAGGCGGCGGTGAGGAGCATGTTCCCATTGAGGAGGGCAGGAGGAGACCGGGGCTGGTCGTTGACGGAAGCCTGGCGGCGCGGTGGCCGACTCTGACGGTTCCCTGTCACCGGCACGCGGGTGAGCGGTACCTGGTCGTGGAGGGCCACCGGTTGAGCCCCGACAGCCTGGACCGGTTCACCATCGCGCGGGCCGTCGACCGCAGCTGACCGTCCTCGTGCGAGCGCGACGCCGCGGTTCGTCCCCCCGGTCGGTGGTCGGGGAGACGAACGATCCGTCGTGCGGAGCACGGCATCAACGGGGTCCGGGAGACCGGGGAGCGGGTGGTGGTGGCGCTCACCGGCCGGCCCGAGGCGAGACGCTGATCCGCCGGGCCGCCCGGATTGCCGCCCGGACGGGGAGGGGACATCCTCGCCGTGCAGGTGGGCGCCCACGAAGCCTCTGGCAGCGGCAACCTCCGTTCCCGTTGGGTGAGTTCGGGCCGGGGTGGGGCCTCTTGCGTCCGGTGTCCGATCGCGTACAGTCGGTAGCGGTGTGCCGGGAAGTCTGGTCGGCGTGAAGGTCGTGCGCGCCTCCGTGCGGTCGGGTGGCGCTGTCGACGTGGTCCCGATCGCTGGAGCGCGCCATGGACGTCGTCGTTCCGCTCGTGTTCTTCCTCGCCCTGGTCTCCCTGGTGCTCACCGCGCCGCGCCTCGACGCGCTCCGCGGGCGACGCCGGGCGGGGGTGCTCGCCAATCAACTGATGAAGCGTCATGGCTTCCTGTCCAGGTTGGAGTTCACCGTCTCCCGACTCCCGGTGGCCGGTCCGCCCTTCCACTACGGCGCCGCGCAGCGGCTAGCCGACCAGGTGGGCGGCGTGGTCGACGGCCTGCCGCTCACCGTGGCGGGGTACAGCTGCCGGTACAACGGCGCGACCCACGTCTACGGGATCGCGGTGGTGTCGCTGCCGTCCCCGGTCGACGGGATCGAGGTGCGGCACGAACGCGTCTTCCACTCCGTCCTCGTCGTCGAGCCGGTGCCCGAGGGCCGGAGCAGCAGTGGGGAGACGGAGTTCGACCGCCGATACCGGAGCTACGCGGCCGATCCGGACCAGGCCCGGCGGGTGCTCTCGGCCCAGGGCGTGCGTGAACTGTCGGCCGCGCCGGAGCCGTTCAGCTGGCGCGTGGACGGCACGGACCTGCTGCTCTGGCGCTCCGGCGGGTGGGACTCGGCGGACTCGCTGCTCGGGTGCGTACGGGCGGTGACCGCCGTGCTCCGACCCGAGGACGGGTGACGGGGCCCGGAGTGCGGTTCTCCATGCCCAGGTTGTCGAGGAGAAGGCCGTGGGTGTCGTGGACCTCGCCGACGACGGCGAAGACGGCGTGCAATCGGGTGGGTGCCTCGCGCTCGCAGCGTAGTCCGGGGGTCTTGGGGAAGACCTCGGGGTCGTAGATGCAGCCGGCCGAAGTAGAGGCTTTCAGCTGCCGCCAGACCTCGGCTGCCGCCGCGTCGGTGCCCAGCGAGGCGCCATCACCTACCAGGACACCGCGCTCACCCGGTAGATCCGGGACCTGATCACCGAGCACCGCATCGACACCGTCCTGTTCACCGACGCCCTGTGGGGGGCTCGGCCGGCTGCGCGGCGACATCCCCGGCCACGTCCGCCGCGCACTCGCCGCCCGCGCTCGCCCGCGCTGCTACATCTCAGCCGTGAGACTCGACGGGCCCAGGCGCGGCGCGCCGTCGGCGGCCGCCGTGTGCCGCCCGCGCCACCACGACCCAGCCTCCGACTTCACCTTTGCGCCCGGCATCGCGACGGACTTGATCAGCTCCCCGGAGCGCCCGCGGATATCAATGCGGACCGGCAGCGTGCGGCCCCGCACGATGGTCCCGCCGGGCCCGGCCGGGTGCTGCTGGCCCAGTACCTCGGTCACGGCCGTGACGAGCGCCGCCGCTACGGCGTCCTCGGTGATCTGCCCGGTGTCGTCCCTGAGCCAGTGCAGGACGAGCGTCCAGTCGCCCCTTCGGGTTCCCGTGCGGGGCTGGGTGGGCTCCGCGCTGAGGCCGAGCTCGGCGAGGGCCTCGATCAGCGACTCCACGTCCTGGCCGTCGAGGTGCTGGAAGTTCTCTTCGATGAGCAGCTGTGCCATGAACGTTCCCCCGTGTGATGGTCGGTCGGACGCGGTCGCGGACGGTGCGCCCGCGAGACGTCGTCCTGCGACGATGCCGAACCCCAAGACCGACAGGACGTGCTGCCGGAGAACCCTAACGATGATGGTGAGTCGGGCCGCTGCCGGGGCCGACGAGCTCGACCCCGCGGTGCGCATCGCCGCCGCCTACGCGCTCGCGGCCGCCACCGGCCGCGCCCAGGACCTCCTCACCGCCCTCCACGCCCGCCTGCCCGCCGAACACGACCCAGCGGTCCGTGCGGGCCTGGTGCTGGCGATTGCACAACTGGCCCGAGCCCGCCACGATGCGCAGACCACGGTGTGGATGCGGGCCTGCTGGTCACCGGGGATAGGCGCAGCTCGGCGGGTTGCCCCCCGGGCGGTCTTGCGGGCCGTCGGGGGCCTGCGTGGATTGGGGGGTGGCGCCTGCGGCGCCACCGGTTGCGGGCGTGGTCCGTGTGGCCTTGGTTATTTCGCGTGTCGGGAGGTTGCCTTCAGCTTCGAGACGTCGATGGTGTCGCTGTTGGCCGGCGGGGTCACGTCGACCGGCACGTTGAACGCGCTGAAGGTCATCGTGGCGCTGCCGCTGCTGTCGTTGCCCGCCATCTTCAGCGGCCACGGCGTGCCCTGAGCAGCAACCCACAGGTCCGCCGGGCTGTCGTTGGTGGAGGTGATGTGCAGTTTCACCGCGGGCTGGCCGTTGACCGTATCGGTGCCGACCTTGGTGGCTTTGTTACTGCTGTTGGTGAGCTCCTTGGTGAGCTGCGAGAGGTCGCAGAGGTGCGCCATGTCTTTGAGGTCGGCGTCGTCCTGGACGCCGGTCATCCAGCGGCCGTTGAAGAGTTTGGCGCCTTCGGTGTTGCCGCCCGAGATGTCCTTCAGCATTGTGGCGTCGGGCCGCATGTAGGTTTGCTGCGGGGTGCGCAGGAGGTCCGCACGTCCCTTGGCGCCCATGCCGATGCTGCCGTTGCAGTCGCCCTTGGTGTCTATGGACATGTGCATCTCGACGGGGCTTCCGCTGTTCGTGACGTTGGCGTCGAGCTTCAGCGAGCTGGCTCCCTTCAGGGCGGCGGTCGCCTGCTGGAGGATCTGGTTGCCGGTCATCGTCGACAGGTCCGGGCCAGTCGGGGAGGGCGAGGCCGAGGGGGCCGCCGAGGTCTGGGCGCTGGAAGCGGCGGACGAGCCCGGGGCGGGAACGGCAGCCGGCTTGGTGCCGCTTCCCGAACCGCAGGCCGTGACGCCGAGGGCGAGAACCGCACAGGTAGCTGCGATCCGGAGCGGGGTGGTGAGACGCAATGTTCAGCTCCGTTACGGGATAGGACTTGCGATCGAGAAGAAGAGGTCCGACACGGACAAGATCCGCACGAACCGACGCGGCGCAGACGCCCCGGCACAACCACCGTGAGGATCCGGCGTCCGAACGCCGACACGGCAGACGGCCGCCCTGGACCCAAAACCGCCTGCGCCCCGGACAAACCGCCGCACCGCCCCTCCCCGGTTTCGCCCTGACGTCGTTGCCGCGAAGGAGTCTCGTCGGGGAATGATGAGGATTTGATGAGGAAGGGGATGACGTACTGGGCGTTCAGGTTGGGGGACTGGGTGGTGTTGCCGAAGTGTGCGGCCGCCTTGACTGCTTCAGCGGCGAGATCGGAGGCGGCGGCGCTGTCGGGGGCGGCGCGGGAGTTGTCGAACCAGGTCCCGGCGAGCGGCGAGGAGGTGGGGTGGTTGACGTGGGTGCCCTGGTCGCCGCAGGTCACGGTGCCTTGCGCAAGGCCCTCGCAGTACTGGTTCAGGATGGTGCCCCAGGTGTCCTGGCTGCTGCAGAGGCCGCCGGACAGGCTCTGCAGATCGGGGGCGACACCGGCCGGGTCGTTGGACCACTGCGATCCCCAGAACACCAGGTACACCTGGGGGTTGGGAGAAGCCACGCCCTGCTGGTTCGACGATCTCAGCGAGAGCGTGCCGTCACCCGCGGCGGTCCGGCTCAGCGTGTGGGCCTGGTACTTGACGCCGTGGTGGTGCTTGCCGGCAGCGCCTGGGCGGCCGTGATCTCGCTGCAGGCGCTGCGGCGGGCCGAGGAGTTCCACAACAGCCGCCTTTTCGCATCGGTCAGGGCGAGGAACAGCAGGCCGTGCGCCTCATGTTTCCCCGAGTAGTTCTTCCGGTTCGCCCGCCCGCTGCGCCGCCGGGTTCGGATCAGCGTGCCGTCCAGCAGCACCACGCATCCGCTGTATGTTCGGGCCGTAGCGGTGCGCCACGAGACGTTCCAAGCAGGCCGTCGGCCCCAGCTCCGTAGAGCTGGGGCCGACGGTGGCGGGGAGGTCGGGTTCAGTTGGGTTCCGGTGGCCAGGTGAAGCTGAGGGTTTCTGCGGCCTCCCGACAGCCGCAGCGGCGTGGGCCGCCAGGACTCGTGGGGCGCACCACCGCCGGACGCTACGGCGTGGTCGCTCACCGTCGAGCCGTGAATGTCCCAGGTCGCCCACGCCGCGGCGTCGGAGGATCGGACAGTGCTGACGGTGTAACAGGCTCAACCCCTCCGGTGCTCTGCTCGGACAACAGAGAGATCATCAGGGCCGCGCTTGTGTGTTACCGCGATACCCGGCATCGCCGGGGCGACCGCTCTGTCAGGAGTGTCGCCAGGCGACGGAGAACGCGTCGCTGTTGAGCGCGCCGGTGGTGGCCAGCGTCGTCGTGCTCCGGGTGATGGTGGACAGATGGGTGGCGTAGTCGCCGATCGGCCGGCCGTCGACGGTGACGCTGGTGAACTTCAGCGGGCCGAACTTCGCCAGGGTCGGCACGGAGCCCGAGCCGATAGGTTCGACGATGGCCTCGGCGTTGACGGAGGACGCGGTGGCGAGGTACTTCTGGAAGGACTTCGTCCAGCCCTTGGTGGTGTCGCTCAAGGTCAGCGTGTACCAGTGCCCGCCGTCGTCGGTGACGGTGCCGGTCATGGAGTCGCCGGCCTGGACAGGCTCGCTGAAGTAGATGCTGTCCTGCGGATACATCTCGACCCACGTGTTGTACTGAGCCCGACCGGTCGAGCAGTCGAGGTCGATGCCGATCTGCTCGACGGTGTCGCTGTCCCACCCGTCGAACCCGACCCAGGGGGAGGCGATTCCGCGGTTCTGGGTGCAGTCGAGCGCCGGGATGTTCCAGGTACCCGATATCGCCGTGAACGTGGAGCCGTAGGTGATGTAGCCACCCCAGATGTTGTCCGCGTGCTTGCGGGTGTGGTCGCTGCGGTGACTCGCCGTGGCGGCGGCCGGGGCCGCCACGCTCAGGGCGGTTGCCAGGCCGACGGCCGTCGTGACGAGCAGGGCGAGTGTGCGGGTGTGGGGGCGGGCGATCATGGGATCCTCTTCGAGTGGCAGATGGGCGCCGGATGAACGTCAGGGGTCGTATCCGGCCGGGGACACGCCGAAGTCTGCGCCGGCCGGGCCAGGCCGGCGCAGATGCCACTTGGTGATACCTCCGCAGTTATCGGGGGACGTCACTTGTCGTACCGTCGGAGACCGGGCGCCGACGCCAGCCACCTGAACGCAGAACCCGCTGAAGAGATCTGGAGGTGCACGGCCCGCCTCGGTAGCATCTGACCGTATGAGACTGGGCTTTCATCACCTGGAGGTCCTGGTCGCTGTTGCGGATGCCGGCAGCATTCGCAAAGCGGCTCAGCTGCTGCAGGTCGCCCAGCCGGCGCTGACGACCCAACTGCACCGCATTGAGCTGGCATTGGGCAGTAGTTTGTTCCACCGCCACCGCGACGGAGTCACCCCGACCGAAGTCGGCCGGTACGCGATCACCCGTGCTCGCGAGCTCCTGGCGGGCATCGACGACCTCGAGACGACGCTGCGCACCCTGGCCAAGGACGAACAACCGGTCGGGGCCTTGCGGGTGGGCGGTGTGGCGGGGCCGTTCCTGCCGATTCTCGTGGACGTGCTGCGCGAACTGCTGCCCGGGCGCGACATCCCCACCGTCATGGAACCGATGGTCGGCACACTCCTGGAGCGCTTGTCCACCGGCGCACTCGACATCGTGGTCGTCCACGAGTTTCCCGGCTTCGAGGTGCGCGCCCCGGAGAACATCGACTTGCACGTCATCATTGCCGCCGAGCCGATCTTCGCCATGGTCGCCGAATCCCACCCAACGGCAGGCAAATCCGAGATCTGCCTCGCCGACCTGGCCGACGACGACTGGGTCATGATGACCCCCGACGACACAGGCCTCTACGCCCGGCTGCGGATCGTCTGCGCATCCGCCGGGTTCACCCCGCGCATCCGGCACGCAGCCAGCGACTCCTCCGCGGCCATCGCTCTGATCTCTGCGGGACAGGCCGTCGGCGGCCTCTACGCGACCGGTCGCCCAGCCCCTGGTGTCACGGTCCGCCCGATCGCCGGCACCCCGCACTGCCGTCAGATCATGCTCGGCTGGCGCCGGGACTCGGAAGTCGCCGGCCTCGGTGACGAACTTGCCGAGCGACTCCTCCAACAGTATTTCGACCTCGCCAACGACCGCCCACACTACGCAAGTTGGCTTGCTGTCCGGGGCCGGGACGCGATCCTCACCCTCCCGCCACGCGCGCACGTATCCACCCGGACCTGAGACCTAGTAGTACTTCGTTAGGTCGATTTGATCTTGGGGGTTGTGGCGGTGCATGCTGCGGCCTGTGGATCTTGGTGAGGTGGAGGCGCTTCGTGGGGATCTCGGCGAGTTCGTGGCCGAGGTGTTCGCGTCGTTGGCACGTAAGGACCAGCGGCGGCAGGGTGATTGCTATCTGCGCGGGCTGATGCTGGACGGGCGGCGCAAGTCGATCCAGCCGATGGCCGAGCGGCTGCCGGACGGGAACATGCAGGCCCTGCAGCAGTTCGTCAGCCAGTCGCCGTGGGACCACCTGCCGGTGCTGCGACAGGTCGCCCGGAAGATGACCGCCGCGATCGCGCCCGAGGCATGGGTGATCGACGACACCTCGTTCCCGAAGGCCGGCGACCAATCGGTAGCGACGTCCCGGCAGTACTGCGGCGCGCTGGGCAAACGCTCGCTGTGCCAGGTCGGGGTGAGTGTCCATGCCGTCACCGACCAGGCCTCCAGCCCGCTGTCCTGGCGGCTGTTCGTGCCGCCGGAGTGGGACGACCGCGACGATGCCCGCAGACACCGGACCGGCCTGCCGTCGGAGGTCGGGCACGTCGAGAAGTGGCGGCTGGCCGTCGACATGCTCGACGAGGCGACCGCCTGGGGGCTTGCTCCGCAGGTCGTGGTCGCCGACGCGGGCTACGGCCAGTCGGCGGCCTTCCGGCACGCTCTGCGCTCCCGGGACCTGGGCTACATCGTGGCGGTGCGCGGGGACGAGACCGCGCACCGCCACGACGCGGAGCCGGTGGTGCCCGCCTACGGCGGCGCCGGCCGCAGGACACTGCCCCGCTACCGCACCGACTCCACCGCACTGCACGAGCTCGCCACCGCGGGCGGGCGCCGGGCGTTTCGGCAGGTCACCTGGCGCCAGGGCACCCGCGGGGCGATGCGCTCGCGGTTCCGCGTCCTGCAGGTGCGGCCCGCCGGAAAGATCCCCCGGGCGCTCGCCGCCGCCGACGCGGGCGGCGGCGCCGCCTGGGACGGCGTGCTTCCGGCCGAGACCCTGCTGGCCGAGTGGCCAGCGGGCGCCAACGCTCCCACCGACTACTGGCTCACGAACCTGCCGCCCGACACCGCGATCCGCCGCCTCGTGCGGCTGGCCAAGATCCGCTGGCGCATCGAGCACGACTACCGCGAGATGAAGCACGGCCTGGGCCTGGACCACTTCGAGGGCCGCACCTGGCGAGGCTGGCACCACCACGTCACCCTGGTCACCGCCGCCCACGCCTTCCTCACCCTCCGGCGCCTCGACCCAAAAGTCGAGGCGCCGGCCTGACCTTCTACCGAGTCCTCGACGCGATCCAGGACCTGATACGGGCCTGGACCGGCGAATGCCCCACCTGCCACCGCGAGTTACCCGACCCACGTCGGCCGGTGCACTCCCGAATACTTCAGACCTAACGAAGTACTACTAGTGGTTGTGCGGATGGTGGAAGCCGGGGGCATGGGGCCCTCGTCGGAGTGGAAGACGGCGTCCAACGCCCGTGCGGCCATGGCGGTTTGGTGGTCCACCGGCAGGCCGGCGCGGTTGGCGTGGAAGACAATGTGGTGCGCGAGGACGGCGCGCAGACCGCGGGTGAGAACACCGTCGCGGGCGAGGCGGGCGAGGTCCTGACCGGTTTGCTGGAAGGCGTGGACCCAGCGGCCGTGGTGGGCGAGCGGGGCGGTGTCGCGGGTGAGCGCCCAGGTGTCGAGGCGCATCAGGTGATGCATGGCGGAGGTCATGGCAGCCGCCCGCTCGGGGGCCACGGGGGCGGGGGCGTCACGGAGCATGGCGAACTGGGCCCAGACGTCGGCCTGTTCGCACCAGTCGAGTCCGGCCGCGCGGAGCATGGCGGAGACGAGGACGACGACGGTCTCGGCCCGGCCGAGTGCGGGCGGCCCGGGCTCGGCCGCCCGGGCCAGCAAGTGCTGGCTGTCGGTATGGAAGAGCCGGTGGGCGACCTCCATGGCCTCGGGGCCGCCGAACGCCTCGATCTCCGGCTCGTAGATCACGGTGGCCCAGACCCCGACGAGCCCCTCCTCGACGAGCGCGTTCGCCAGCGCGGTGATGGAGGGTTCGGGGGCGGCGGCGCGGTAGCGCAATCGCAGGCCCTCCTTGCGCATGTACCACCATCCGTCCAGCGCGCCGGAGTCCTGGGCGGCAGTGAGGACGGGGGCGAGGCGGTCGGCGGAGAGGCGCTCGGTGGCTTTTCGGTCGACGGGAGTGATGGTGTGCTGGATCCAGCCGGTGGTCATCGGATCGGTCCTCAGTCAGGCGGTCAGGAGGCAGGCGTCCCAGCGGGTCGCGGACGCGATGCCGGTGGCTGGGGCGAGTAGAGCGAGGGCAGTGCCGGCCGCGCCCTCCAGGAACGCGGGCCCCGCCGTCGCCAGGAGGCGACGTGCTTGCTCGTCGGGGTCGGTGTGCGGAGGGTGGGTGGTGTCCAGGAGCAGGTCGGCGGCCGAGCGCAGCCGGGCGGCGTTGCGCGGCGAGGCGTCGGTGGCGGCGCGGTGGGCGATGTGGGCGAGCCCGGCGTAGCCGTGGCAGGCCGACAGGTCGGTGGTCGCGGCGAGTGTCTTCGGGTCCACCAGCGCGCTGGCGAGGGCGGTCTCGGCGTCGTGGCGCAGGTGGGCGTCGTCGAGGGCGCGGGCGGCGAGCTGCTGGGCACGCGCGACTCCGGCGGTGCCGTAGCACCAGCTCGGCCGCTGTGGCAGTGGCTTGCGGTCGGGGCCGGTCAGGTGTGCGGGCGTGATCCAGTACGGCCAGGCGTGGCCGTCGCGCCAGCGCTCCAGCCAGGCCCGGATGGTGCGGATCGCCTCGCGCTGCCCGTCGACCTCGACACCGCTGCGCAGCGCAAGGGAGAGCAGTGCGAGCGGGCCCGCGATGCCGTGCGCCACGCCGGTGTTGGCGTGCCCGCCCGGGAACCGCTCGTCCGGCTTGCCGGACGGGCCGTCCGGGGTCCACCAGCCCGGCAGGGCCTAGCCGTTGTGCTTGACGTCCTCAGCCAGGCGGACCAGGCAGCCCAGGATCCGCCGGATCGTCTCGCCGCCGGGGGCCCGGCGCAGGAGCACGGTGCCGACGCCGGCCAGGCCGCGGATGGCGTCGAACTCGGCCAGCGCCGGTAAGTCGGCGCGGTCGATGCGGGCGAGAGCTTCGTCGCAGCGGCGCATCGCGTTGGCCGCCACGGTCTGGTCGAGGTGGTCGAGGGCGCGTTGGTAGGAGCCGGGCCGCGCGTGGGCGGCGCAGGTGAGAGCGTGTGCGAGCGCAGGCGCGCCGTAGTACAGGTAGCTGTCGGCCCCGCTCGTGACCGGGGCGTCGGCCGCGATCGACAGCCAGGCGCGCACCGGCTCCCATGGGCCCCGTCCGGTGGCGGCGCGTTCGATGTGAAGCAGGGCGATACCCGGGGCGCCGTGGGCGAGGGACTGGCGCCACTGTGGCCGAGACGTCCACACTGGCGGCGCGTCGGCAGGGTCGGCGAGCAGTTCGGCGATCCGGTCGGACAGGCGCAGGGCGGGGTGCGGGGTGGTCACTGGTCACCGTCCCGGGAGAGGCGGGCGAGGGCGGCTGCGCGGGCCAGGTAGAGGACCTGGGCCTCGTCGTCGAAGTCGATGCGGTGCGCGCGGATGTAGGAGCAGTGCAGGAGGGATCCGAGCACGTCGTCCGCCTGCACGCCTTGGGTGTGCGGGCCGGGGAAGTGCTGGCGGTAGGCGTCGAGGGCCCGATGGCGGTCCGTCCAGGCGTCGACGACGGTGGCACCCCCGGGCTCGGCGCGCAGCGCCGCCCAGTCGCGAGCTGGGTCCGCAAGGCGCACGGCTTCGCGGAAGACCGGCCTGGGCACGGCGGCCGGGGCCTGGGCAGGGACGTTGTCGACGAGCCAGTGAAGCCCGGCGGTGGTCGAGCCGGTGAACCCTGCGGCGATGGCGACCGCGTGGGCGGCGAGCAGCGCCTTTCGGTCGGGCAGCGCGGGCTGGGCCAGCTGGGCGAGGACGGCGGCTGAGTCCGCGCGGAAGACCTCCTCCGCCTCGGCCCAGGCAGGTCCCTCGCCCCACCGTCCGGTCTCCGCGCAGGAGGTCGGGTACACGACTTCGGACAGCAGCCCGGCCTGGTGGAGTTCGGCGGTCCAGATGCTGATGGCGATGGCGGCGGGGCCGAAGGCGGCCGGGTCGGGCAGGGCGATGCGCAGCCGCAGGCGCTGGCGCGGGTCGCGGAATCGGACGAACCACCACTTCGGGCTGGTGCCCCGGGTGTACGCCCGGGGCACCATGGGACGGTCCGGTGTTCGGGCCGGGCGGTGACGCCCAGGGCGCGGGCGGTCGAGTCGCTGCTGCTCGCCGCCGGGGTCGGCGTGGCGAGGTCGGTCTTCGCGTTCGCGGTGGCGCCCGTCTTCGGCGTCGCGCCGGGGGCGGCAGCCGGGGTCGCGGTGTCGCCGTCCTCGGCCGTCGCGGCGGTCAGGTGCAGGACCGGTGCCGGGTGTTCGGGTTCGGGGCTGGCTGTACCGGGCCTCGTCGATCCAGCGCACGATGGTGCTGTTGCCGCAGGTCTGCAGGGTCTTGAAGACGAGCTTGTCGGTGCAGTCGGGCAGCGCGCCGAGGCCGACGGTGAAGTCCTGGTAGTGGCCAGGGGTGATCTGGCCGCCGGTCCACACGATCCGGGAGACGGCGTCGGTGATGTCGCCGTCGTCGGTGTGGATCGGGGTGGCGAGCTTGGTGGTCTGGATCTGGTCGGTCCGGCCTGGGATCGCGGCGACCTTGGCGGACGGGACCGGGCGGTCGGTGGGAACGTCGATCTCCACCTTCACCGTGCTGTTCTTGTGGTCCTCGTTGGGCATGCCGCGCTTCCTGCCGCGAGATGCGGCATTGCCGCCGTGGAGTGTCCGCCGCGTCCAACCGCAGCAAGGGCGACAAGTCACCGGACGCCTGACACCCACCGGCAACTACCTACTTGCTGTGACCGCATACGTTCGCCGGGTTGGGTACTGCGGGCCTTCGGCCGGTGGATGTCGCCGCGCGTCGGCTGGGAGGAATCCGCCGGCTTCGGTGATTCAGGCCGTCTCCGGTTAGCCCGGGAGGCGGAAACGCTGCCATGGATCCGCGAGCATCCCGAACGTGTGCCGGATGTGTCAGATCGTCACTTGCTGACCCTGGTCGTGGAACCGGACCAGGCCAACCGGACCGAGGCAGGGCACATCACGGTGCGCTGCCGCACACATGGGAGACGACGTGAGGAACCGGCAGAGACTCGTCAGCTGTGGGCTTGCCGCCGCGGTCGCGGTGGTCAGCACCGCAACAGGTCTGGGCGTCACCTCGGCCGTTGCCAGTCCGCAGCCTCACCACTGGGCCGCCGCGGCCGCCTGCGTGCCCGTACCGCTGTGGGCGAACACCGGCGGCGGTAGCGACCGCCTGATCGAGTACAACCCACTCACCGGGGCAGAGCTGCAGAACGTCCCGGTGGCGCGGGACTACGGCGACATCGCCTTCAGCGCCGACGGCACCACCCTGTACGGCGTCACGTTCTCGGGTGCGCCCAGGCTGGTCGTGATCAACACCGGAACCGGGGCAGAGACCTCGACGGTCGCGGTCAGCGGCCCCGCAGCCTCGCCGGGAGCTCTCAACGCGCTGACGTCGCTGTCGAACGGGATGCTGCTCGCCGCTACCAGCCGCTCCGGGAACCTGTACACCATCGACCCCGCCACGGGAGTCAGCACCGCCTTCCCGGCCCAGTTCCCCCCCGGGATCACCTCCGCCGGCGACCTCACCCAACTCAGTGACGGTGACATCCTCGCTCTCGGCGCCACCAGCACAGGCACGACCGTGGCCTTCCGGATCGCCCCCGACAACACCCTCACCGAGATCGGTACCCTGCCGCGCTCCTTCGGGGTGACGCAGTCGGGAGGCCAGGTGTACGTGTTCGAGTCGGGCGGCAACATCGACCAGCTCACCTCGGTCCCGACCGCGCCGTCGACGGCGCCGCTGCCCTTCACCGTTCTGGCGGCCACCGGCCGCCCGTTCTTCGGCGCCGGCTCCGCCCAGGACAGCGGCCAGTGCAACCTGCAACCCGGAACCTCGTACTCCGTCGCCAAGGCGTCCTCGCCGACCGGACCGGTCTGCCCCGGCGAACGCGTCACCTACACCGTGACCGTGAAGAACACCGGCACCACCCCCTACTTCGGTGACTCCGCCGGCTTCGTCGACGACCTCAGCAAGGTCCTGGACCACGCCACCGTCGTGGGCTCACCGACCGCGTCCGCGGGAACGGCCACCATCAGCGGCACCACCCTGACCTGGGCGGGCCCCCTCGACGTCGGCGACACCGTCACCGTGACGTACACGATCAGGGTGCGTGCACACGCCCGCGGACACCTCACCAACAACGTCCAGCCGACCGCGCCCGGGGGCAGCTGCGCCACCATGGGGGGCTGCACGACCTCCACGGACGTCAAGCGGCACGGGAGATGGTGGGCAGCGAAGTGAACGCGCGGAGCAGGAGCGGGGACGAGATCCCGGCCACCTGAGCGGAGCTTCGTGCCGACGGCGTCGCGGGTGTGTCCGCGGCGCCGTCCTGGTCTGTCGGACGGACAAGGATCCCCGGCACGGGCTCGGGCCGGGGAACCGGGGACGGGAGACGGGATGGGCGCGTCGCGGACGTCCGAGGCGGCGGAGGGGGGCCGGGGTTGCGGGGGATGGTCGGCTTCGCCGCATCCGCGGGTTCGGGCCGCACTTCACCCGGGTCGGGCTCCCCCGATGCCTCGGGGCCGGCGACGTTGTCGCCGCCCGGGGCCAGCACCTCCTCGACCCGCGAGCGGGCGACGACCCACTCGTTCCAGTCCTGCTCGGCCACTGTGCACTCCACCCCGGCCCGACGCAGGGCACCGATCGACTGGAAGTCCGGCGTGAGCGGGCTCAGCGGCTTCGACGTCCTGCCCGACAAGCTCGTGGGCACCTACACCACAGCCGGGGTTGGCGCCGGAAGCGTGCCACCTCTGTGGCGAGAGGTGCGTCCGCAGGGGCGGACCCCGCCGCAGCCTGACCACCGCGGCGAAACATGGGGTCCCGACCGGCCTATTCGGGTGGAGTCGGCAGCGGTGCGAGGGTGCGGACGGTGTTGTGGGGGCGGGCGCAGGGGTTCGCTCGGCGTGGAGGGCGTGTCGAAGGAGTCGTGGTGGAAACCGGTGATGTTGCTGCCGACGGGGGCGCTGGACTCCAGGCCGCCAATCTGACGATACGTCAGCAAAGTCAGCATTGAGTCAGCATTGGTCCGGCCATGTGCTGGAACAGACGGTCGGACTCTGTGAAGCGCAGGCTGTGCGAGACGAGCGCCCTGCGGGTTGGGCGGAAGCTCGCGGGGGCCATGGTGGAGGGCCAGGATAGGGAATGCGGCGGACCTGGCTGCCGCGCTCCCCGCTGGGAGAAAGTGCAGGTCAGCGCACGCGTCCGCGCGGTTTCAGGGGGATGCCCGGGAGCTCGGGGGCGGGGAGGCGGTCGCCCGGGTAACCGTGGACCTCGCCGAAGCGGTTGGTGTGCATCCAGTCCGAACCCGCGTTCGACATAATTCCGCGGCCTGGAGCTGCGAATCCGGGGTCTGACCTGGGCGGACGTGCGTGTGTCCGCCTGGAGGGCGTTTCTCTAGG
>NZ_JBICZB010000055.1:0-58050 GCF_043201815.1 Kitasatospora sp. NPDC048296 | reverse complement strand
CTTTTGGCACGCTGTTGAGTTCTCAAGGAACGGACGCTTCCTTCGGACCGCCTTCCAGCGGGCCCTCCGGGCGCTTCGTTCTTTCGTGTTTCCAGTTTACCAGATGTTTTCCGCTCCGTTTTCCGGAGTTTCATTCATCCGATTTCCCGAACTGTCGGGGCCGCTTTCTGCGACGACCGCCACTTTAGCGTATTCCGAGTGTTACTCGAAATTCACGCTCACACCCGGTTGACGGAGACGCCGACGAACCCAACTGAATGGGCATCGAGGTGAGAGTGGATCTTGCTGAGTGAGGTGGCCGCTCCAGCGACTCGTTCAACACTAGGCCACCTGGAGGACATCGTCAAACGTTGAGGGCCGGATCTGTCCAGATCCGGCCCTCGGGGCTCAAAGCCGCAGCTCAGAGCTGGTGCGTTTTCAGCCAGTCGATCAACTGACAGGTCAGCAGACCGGTCAGCCGGCCGAGACCAGCTCTGCTGCCGCCAGGTTGCGCTTGCCACGGCGCAGCACCAGCCAGCGGCCGTGCAGCAGGTCGGCCTCGGTCGGCACCGCTTCCTCGTCCGTCACCTTGACGTTGTTGAGGTAGGCACCGCCCTCCTTGATCGTCCGGCGGGCGGCCGAGCGGCTCGGCGCCAGGCCGACGGCGACCAGCAGGTCGACCACCGGCTGGAGTTCGGACACCTCGGCCTTCGGGACCTCGGCCAGGGCGGCGGCCAGGGTCGGAGCCTCCAGGTCGGCCAGGTCGCCCTGCCCGAACAGCGCCTTGGACGCGGCGACCGCGCGCTCGTACTGCTCGGCGCCGTGCACCAGCGTGGTGAGCTCCTCGGCCAGCGCGCGCTGGGCCAGGCGGGCGGCGGGGCGCTCGGTGGTCTCGCGCTCCAGCTCCTCGATCTCCTCCTTCGAGCGGAAGCTGAAGATCCGCAGGAAGTTGGAGACGTCCCGGTCGTCCGCGTTCAGCCAGAACTGGTAGAAGGCGTACGGGGTGGTCAGCTCGGGGTCGAGCCAGACCGTGCCGGACTCGGTCTTGCCGAACTTGGTGCCGTCGGCCTTGACGATCAGCGGCGTGGCCAGCGCGTGCACGGACTTGCCGTCGGCCTTGCGGATCAGGTCCGTGCCGGCGGTGAGGTTGCCCCACTGGTCGCTGCCGCCGGTCTGCAGGGTGCAGCCGTAGCGGCGGTTCAGCTCCAGGTAGTCCATGCCCTGGAGGATCTGGTAGCTGAACTCGGTGTAGCTGATGCCCGCGTCTGAGTTGAGCCGTCGGGCGACGGCCTCCTTGGCGATCATGTTGTTGACGCGGAAGTACTTGCCGACGTCGCGCAGCAGGCTGATGGCCGACATCCCGGAGGTCCAGTCCAGGTTGTTGACCATGCGCGCGGCGTACGGGCCCTCGAAGTCGAGGAAGCGCGAGATCTGGCCGCGCAGTCGCTCGACCCAGCCGGCCACCGTCTCCGGGTCGTTGAGCACCCGCTCCGCGGTGGGCTTCGGGTCTCCGATCAGGCCCGTGGCACCGCCGACCAGGCCGAGCGGGAGGTTCCCCGCCTGCTGGATGCGGCGCATGGTGAGGATCTGCACCAGGTTGCCGAGGTGCAGGCTGGGGGCCGTCGGGTCGAAGCCGCAATAGAACGTGACCGGGCCGTCCGCGAACGCCTTGCGCAGTGCGTCCTCGTCGGTGGACAGGGCGATCAGCCCACGCCACCGCAGCTCGTCGACGATGTCCGTCACGGTCACGCTTCTCCTTCGATCGGGCGTCCGCCGGTGCCGGCCCGATTCCGTCGGGCCCCGGGTCGGTACGACTCCAGCCTGATAGAGCCTACGCGGTTCCGGCCAGCGAGTTTCCGCCGAGGCGCGGTGCCGGGCGCACGACGCGCTCCCCCCGGGTGCCCGGCCGATACCGGAAATTCCGTTGTTCGTCGGCTGTGGGCCCATTCAGAGTGGTTCCACCGCCGTGCGGCGGCAGTGACGTGTGTGGAGACGGTCGTGCCGCCGTGGCACGCCCGTGGGAAGGGTGTGCCGAGTGCGCAACACGCTGGTTCTGAACGCGAGCTACGAGCCCCTGACGACGGTGTCGCTCCAGCGCGCCGTCGTCCTGGTGCTCCAGGACAAGGCGGTGGTGGAGCAGGCGCATCCGCTGCGCTCGATCCGGGGGACGGGCGTGGCCGTCCCGGTGCCACGGGTGATCAGACTGCAGCGGTACGTACGGGTGCCGTTCCGACAACAGGCCCCGTGGTCGAGGCGGGGTGTCCTGGCCCGGGACCAACACCTGTGCGCGTACTGCGGGCGCCGGGGCACCACCGTGGACCACCTGCAGCCCAAGTCGCGCGGTGGCGAGGACAGTTGGATGAACACCGTGGCCGCGTGCGCGGAGGACAACCAGCGCAAGGCCGACCGGACACCGGAGCAGGCCGGGATGAAACTGCTGCGGCGGCCGTTCGTGCCGACGCCGCAGGCCACCCTGATGCTGGCGCTCGGCCTGCGCGGCTCGGAGGCCCGGGAGCTCGCCGACTGGCTGCCGGCGGTGCCGGGCCAGCCCCAGCCCGTCCCGGCGGCCTGACGGCGGAGCCCGATCCCAAGGCCCGTTCCCGAGGCCCGATCCCAAGGCCCGACCGCAAGGCCCGACCGCAAGGCCTGGCCTCTGAGGGGCCTCGGCCCGAAGGGCTTCAGCCCTTCGCCTCGTAGCCCGCCGCCGTGCCGAAGTTGGCCGAGTGCTCGGGTATCACGACCACCTGCCCGCCGCCGATCACGACCCGCCCGGAGACCAGCAGCGAGCCGGTGCCGGGCGGGAAGTTGCCGCCGACCGCCTCCTGGCCACCCGCCAGCGGGAAGCGGCCGAGGCGGGCGGGCTGGTCGCGGCGCTCGTCAGCTGCCAGCACCAGCGAGCCGCCGTCGATGGCGACCGCCCGGACGGTGCCCTTGGCGGCGGTCTGCGCCTTCCAGCGCTGCTTGCCGGTGTCCAGGTCGTAGCCGACCGCGGACACCGGCCCGCCGCCGTTCGCCGGGACGAGCGTGGCGACCATCGTGCGGCCGTCGAAGAAGACGTTCGGAGTGGCCGAAAACGTACCGTGGGCGACGTCCAGTCGGCCACCGTCGGTGACCACCGGGATCTCGGCGGCCGGGTCGCCGGAGGCGCCCCAGGCGAACACCCGGTCGTCCTCGGGCTTCGCGCCGGTGGTGAGCACCACGGCCGGCTCGGCGGCGAGCACCGTCACCGTCTTCGGCGAGTTGTTCAGACCCCGCCACCAGGAGACCTTGCCGTCCGCGGTGTTCAGCGCGACGGCCTGGTCGGCAGGGGTCGAATCGGCGCAGGAGGAGGCGACCAGCACGGTCTTGCCAGTGACGCCGCCGGACAGGGTGCAGAACTTGCCCTGCCCGGTGTACTGCCAGACGTCCTTGCCGTCGGCCGCGCCCCAGGCCACCGCCCGGTCGTCCCCGACCGCGATCACCTTGTCCTCGGTGACGCCGATCCGCGCCGCGTAGGCGCCCTTGGCGTCCGAGAGGGTCTTGGTCCAGGCGGTCTTGCCGGTCTTGGTGTCCACAGCGGCGACCAGCGTGCAGGGGCTCTTCGGATCGGCCTGCGGCCGGAACAGGGCCGCGCCCAGCCCGGCCGGGTTCACACCCGCCGACAGCCCGCACGGGACGGCCCCGGCCGCCGGGGGCTCGACCGACCAGGTCGGCTTGCCCGCCGTCCGGTCGTACGCGTGCACGCCGGTGCCGTCCGCCCGGACCACCACGTCGGCCAGCAGCCAGCTGCCGGCCAGCGTGTCGTCCCCGCCGCCCTGGGTTGCGGCCACGGGCTGCGCGGACCAGACCTTGGTGTGCGCCACCGCGAAGCCGGGCTCGCCGCTGCTGGTCGCGGACGCGCTGCCGCCGCCCTCGGCGCCGACCGTCAGCGCGGCCGTGAGCAGCACCCCGAGTGCGGCCACCCCGGCGCCGGCCCGCACCATCAGGGCCCGCCGGCTGGGCACGTGCTCCCCGGTCAGCACGACTGCCCGGGCCTTCGAGACCAGCGAGGAGGAGCCGCCGTCACCACCGCCGCGCCGAGCCACCCGCGAGGACGCGACGGACGCGACGGCCCCGGCGGACCCAGCAGGCTCAGCGGGTTCCGCCGGAGGCTCCTCATCGGCCGGCCCGGCCTCTGCCGCGGGCTCCTCGACCGGCACATAGCCGTCGGCCGAGTACTCGGCGCCCGCCGGAACGTACAGCGCCTCCTCCTCCGCCGCCGGCTGCTGCTCCTGCTGCGCGTCCTGCTGCTGCGCGGCGTACGGCGCGTACAGCTGCTGCCCGTACTCCGGGTACTGCTGCTGGTACGGCTGGTACTGCTCCTGGCCGCCGTACTGCCCCTGGCCGTAGCCGCTCTGGACGTACCCGCCCTCGACGTACCCGGTCGGCCCGTAGCCGGCCTGCTGGTCGTACGGGTGCTGGTCGTACTGCGGCGCCTGCTGCCACTGCCCGTGCGGCTCCGGCTGCTGCCACTGCCCCTGCGGCTGCTGCGGCTCGTAGTACCCGCCCTGGGGGTACCACTGCTTCTGGGCGTGGGCGTCCCCGAAGGGCTCCTGCGCCATCGTTACGTCCCTCCCGGCCCCCCGCCTGCCTGCCGATTGCGGCAGTCAGCATCTCACGCCCGGCCGAGCGCCCCGCCCGGGCCCTCGGCGCAGCGCAGGAGCGGGTCTCAGACCGCCGACTCGGCGCGCAGGGCGTCGTCGATGCGGGCGGCGAGGGTGAAGTCCAGGCCGGTGAGCCCGCCGGCGCTGTGGGTGGACAGCACGAAGCGCAGGGTGCGCCAGCGGATGTCGATGTCGGGGTGGTGGTCGAGCGCCTCGGCCTGCTCTGCGACCGCGACCACCACCCGGATCGCCGCCGGGAAATTCGGGGCGTCCGCGCCGCGGACGATGCTGTCGCCCTCCCGCGCCCACTGCGGTACGGCCGCCAGGGCCGTCCTGATCTCGTCCTCGCTCAGCCGTGCCCTGCTGCTCATCGGTGTGCTCCGGGTGTCGTCGGTCGGGTGCCGGTCAGGCCGCCTTCCGGCGCGGACGGACCACCAGCTCGCCGCCGCAATTGGGACAGTTGGCGGCCATGGCCTCGGTGCAGTCCGGGCAGAAGGTGCACTCGTAGGAACATATCGAGGCGGGGCCGTCGGCGGTCAGCGACACCGCGCAGCGCTCGCAGGTCTCACGCATCTCCAGGGCCATGGCGTATTCCTCCGACTTGTGTACGGTCTGACGTTCGTTCAGCTCACGAGCAGCTTGGTGACGGCCGCGAGCCCGACCACCACGATGATCCCGCGCAGTGCGGTCGGCGGCAGACGGCGGCCGACCTTGGCGCCGAGCAGGCCGCCGACCAGCGAGCCGGCCGCGATCAGCCCGGCGGCCGTCCAGTTGACCGTCGAGGTGAACAGGAAGAACAGCGCGGCGACCCCGTTGACGATCATCGCGAGCGCGTTCTTCACCGCGTTGATCCGCTGCAGGTCCTCCTGGAGCAGCATGCCCATCAGGGCCATCAGCAGGACGCCCTGCGCGGCGCCGAAGTAGCCGCCGTAGATGCCGGTGAGGAAGACCCCGACCAGCAGCACCGGGCTGCCGTCCGGGTCCCCGTCGGCGCGGCGGCGGGCGGCGACGGCCTTGGCGACCCTGGGCTGGACCACCACCAGGACGAGGGCCAGCAGGATCAGCGCCGGGACGATCGCGTCGAAGGCCCCGCTGGGCAGCTTGATCAGCAGCAGCGCGCCGAGCAGCCCGCCGAGCAGCGAGGCGGTGCCCATCCGCAGCAGCCGACGGCCCTGGCCGACCAGTTCGCGGCGGTAGCCGATCACGCCGCTGAGCGAACCGGGCACCAGGCCGAAGGAGTTGGAGACGTTGGCGGTGACCGGCGGGATGCCGACGGCGAGCAGCACCGGAAACGTGATCAGCGTGCCGGAGCCGACGATCACGTTGATCATCCCGGCACCGACGCCGGCCACCAGGACGGCGAGCGCCTCCCAGAGCGTCATGGGTCACCTCTCCTCTCGGTCCTGTCCGAGGGGATCATGCCGGACCCCGCACCGGCCCGACCAGGCCCGCCCACCATTCGGGACGTACGCCACACTGCCAGGACGCCGCGGCCACCCGGCCGGACAGCCGCACAACGGCACGGCTACGGGGCCGCTCGACCGCACGGCCACGGGGCCGGGACACGCCGAGGGCCCGCCACCACCAGGCAGCGGGCCCTCCACCGGACACCGTCACATCACTCCGGGTCGATTCACTCCGGGTCGATCTTGCGGTACTCCCGCGCCGGGTCCACCCGGGGACGGGCGGCGCCCTTCTCGACGTCCACCGGCCGCGGCCCGGCCGCCGGGTCGAGCGGCACCTGGGTGGCCGCCGGGGCCGCCGGGGCCGCCTGCGGAACGCTCGGCGCCGCGATCGCGCCGCCGTTGGCACCGCCGCCGTTACCCGTCAGGCCGGTGAAGGCGCCGCCGAGGCCCTTGAGCGCGTCGCCGACCTCGCTCGGGATGATCCAGAGCTTGTTGGAGTCGCCCTTGGCCAGCTCGGGCAGGGTCTGCAGGTACTGGTAGGCGAGCAGCTTCTGGTCGGCGTCGCCGTCGTGGATGGCCTCGAAGACCGTCCGGATCGCGGCCGCCTCACCGTCGGCGCGCAGCACCGCGGCCTGGGCCTCACCCTCGGCCCTGAGCACGTCGGCCTGCTTCTCACCCTCGGCCTTGAGGATCTGCGCCTGGCGCTGGCCCTCGGCGGTGAGGATCGCGGCGCGCTTGTCACGGTCGGCGCGCATCTGCTTCTCCATCGAGTCCTGGATGGAGGTCGGCGGCTCGATCGCCTTCAGCTCGACGCGGTTGACCCGGATGCCCCACTTGCCGGTGGCCTCGTCCAGGACGCCGCGCAGGCCGGCGTTGATGACCTCGCGCGAGGTCAGGGTCGACTCCAGGTCCATCGAGCCGATGATGTTGCGCAGCGTGGTGACGGTCAGCTGCTCGATCGCCTGGATGTAGCTGGCGACCTCGTAGGTCGCCGCCCGCGGGTCGGTGACCTGGTAGTAGATGACGGTGTCGATGTTGACGACCAGGTTGTCCTGGGTGATCACCGGCTGCGGCGGGAACGGCACGACCTGCTCGCGCAGGTCGATCCGGTTGCGGACGCGGTCGATGAACGGGACGACGATGTTCAGCCCTGCGTTGAGCGTCCGGGTGTAGCGGCCGAAGCGCTCCACGATCGCGGCGCTGGCCTGCGGGATGACCTGGATCGTCTTGATCAGCGCGATGAAGGCCACCACGACCAGGACGACCAAAACGATAAGGACGGGTTCCACGGACTCTCCCCTAGACGACCAGGGCGGTCGCGCCCTGGATTTCGACGACGTCGACCTTCTGGCCCGGCTGGTACACGCTGTCCGGATTGAGTGCGCGGGCTGACCAGATCTCGCCGTTGAGCTTGATCCGGCCGCCCTCTCCGTCGACGGTTTCCGCGACGACCGCGGTGGCGCCCTGGAGCGCCTCGATGCCCATCCTGATCTGCGGGCCCTTCCGCAGCTGCCGACGGGCGATCGGGCCGACGAAGGCCACCAGCCCGACCGAGACCAGCACGAAGGTCAGGGTTTCGAGGACCACTCCCCCGCCCAGCCCGGCCACCGCGGCGGCCGCCAGCGCACCGACCGCGAACATGGCGAACTCCGGCACCGCGGTGAGCACCAGCGGTATGCCGAGCCCCGCGGCGGCCAGGAGCCACCAGATCCAGCTGTCCACACGTCCATCCTAGGGAGCGAAGGGCCTTCGAGGCGGACAGTTCCCGCAGGTCGAGGGGCGGAAACCGGTCGCACGTGCGACCGGTTCCGACGGCCTTCCGAGTGATGGACGGGTGAGGAGGGAAAGGAGGGTCCGTGAGGGACGGACGGGGCCTCAGCCCAGCGGCAGGCCCTGGGCCGACCAGCGGTCGCCGTGGCGCTCCAGGGTGAGCGGCAGCCCGAAGCACTTGGAGAGGTTCCGGGCGGTCAGCTCGGTGTCGATCGGACCGGCGGTGAGCACCTTGCCCTGGCGGATCATCAGGACGTGGGTGAAGCCGGGGGCGATCTCCTCGACGTGGTGGGTGACCATCGCCATGGCCGGGGCGAACTCGTCCTGGGCGAGCGCGCCGAGCCGCCGGACCAGGTCCTCGCGGCCGCCGAGGTCCAGGCCGGCGGCGGGCTCGTCGAGCAGCAGCAGCTCGGGGTCGGTCATCAGGGCGCGGGCGATCAGGGTGCGCTTGCGCTCGCCCTCGGAGAGGGTGCCGAACTTGCGGCCGGTGAGGTTGGCCATGCCCATGCGGTCGAGCAGGGCGAGGGCGCGGGCCTCGTCGGACTGCTCGTAGGTCTCCTGCCAGCTGACCGTCATGCCGTAGGCGGCGGTGAGCACGGTCTGCAGCACGGTCTGCTCGGCCGGCAGCTTGTCGAACATGGCGGCACCGGCCAGGCCGATCCGGGAGCGCAGCTCGAAGACGTCGATCTCGCCCAGCTTCTCGCCCAGTACCGAGACCTTGCCCGAGGTCGGGAACAGGTACGAGGAGGCGATCTGCAGCAGGGTGGTCTTGCCGGCGCCGTTCGGGCCCAGGATGACCCAGCGCTCACCCTCGGAGATGGACCACGAGACCTGGTCGACCAGCGCGCGCCCCTCCCGGACCACGGATACGTCCACCAGCTCCAGCACGTCGCTCATGCCTACGCCTTCCCCAATACACAAAAATCTCGGCCGTCGGTGCGGGCGGCGAGCCTACTCCGGCAGCCGGTGGGCACGGGGTGGGTGCGCCGCACACGCATGGGCAAACCTACGCCACGCGGATGACCGCCGATTCCGTAGGCTGGCTGGATGCTCGCGACTCCTGCCGACAATCCGTACGAAGAACCCCGTTCGGGGCGGCTGACCGCCTGGGGCAACGCCCTGCTCAGCGGCCTGGTGCCGCCCGACAACGCCGCCGCGGCCGTGCTGGGCGCGGACGAGAGCCACCGGGTCACCGGGCTGCCCGGGGACGAACCGGGCGAGCAGCACGGGCTGACCTGGGCGCTGGGCCGGCTGCGGGTGCTCGGGGTGAAGGGCCTGCGCCTGGCACTGCCCTCCACCGGGCACCCGCTGGGGCTGACCGGCCCGGCGGTCTTCAACGAGCGCGCCATGGCGGCGGGCGAGGCGGTGCTCGCGGTGGGCGTGCCGCTCGGCCTGGTGCCGGAGATCACGGTGTACGGCCCGGAAGGGGACCGCGCGGCCACCGTGCTGTGGCGCTGCGCCGAGGTCAACGACGCCCCGCCGGCCGACGTGCCCTCGCTGCACGAGGCCGAGCGCGAGCTCGCGGACGGGCTGCGCGAGGCGACCGTCCTGCTCACCCGGCTCGACGTGGCCGGTGCCGGGCCGGAGGCGCTGCGCGCGCTGGAGGCCTACCGCCGCCGCGGCCACACCGAGCTGCTCGCCCCCGGCTACCCGCCGCGGGCGGTCCGGGTGCTGGAGTCGGCCCGCCAGGTGTCCGCCCTGCTGTCGATCGCCTCGGGCGGCCACGGTGCGGCCGTCAGCGCCTCCGAGATGGCCGCGCGCCAGTCCGTCCTGGCTCCGCTGCGGCGCACCGCCCGCCGGGCCCAGGTCGCCGCCTACAACGCCCTGGTGGACGAGCGCGAGGACCGCTGAGCCACGCCCTACCCGCGCGTCTCTCCGTTGCGGACGGCCCACAGCGCGGCCTGGGTGCGGTCCGCGAGGTCCAGCTTCATCAGGATGTTGGAGACGTGGGTCTTCACCGTCTTCTCCGACAGGTGAAGGCTGCGGGCGATCTCCCGGTTGGACCGGCCGTCGGCGATGTGGCCGAGCACCTCGCGCTCGCGCTCGGTGAGGGTGCCGCCGCGGCCCTGCGGGGCGCGCGGGCCGTCGTCGGAGAGCAGCGCCTCGGCCAGTTCGGGCTGGAGCAGCACGTGTCCGGCGTGCACCGAGCGGATCGCGCCGGCCAGCGCCTCCGGGTCCACGTCCTTGTAGACGTACCCGGCGGCGCCGGCCCGCAGCGCGGGGACCATCGTGCGGTGCTCGGTGAAGCTGGTGACGATCAGGATCCGGGCCCGGCTGCCCTCGTCCTTGAGCGTGCGCAGCGCCTCGATGCCGTCGACGCCGGGCATCTTGAGGTCCATCAGGACGACGTCCGGGTCGAGTTCGCGGGCGCGGTCGACGCCCTCGGCCCCGTCGGCGGCCTCCCCGACCACCTCGATGTCGTCCTGGACCTCGAGGAAGGTGCGCAGTCCGCGGCGGACCACCTGGTGGTCGTCGACCAGCAGGACGCGGATCGGCGGCGTGCTCTCAGGCACCGGGGACCTCCATCTCGACGAGCGTCCCCTTGCCGGGGGCGGACTCCAGGGTGAGCGTGCCGCCGACGGCGGCCGCGCGGTCGCGCATCGAGGCCAGGCCGAGGTGGCGGCCGGCCCGGCGGACGGATTCGGGGTCGAAGCCGCGCCCGTCGTCGCGCACCCGCAGCAGGGCGCCGCGCGCGGGCGTCCCGGCCAGGGTGACGGTGACCCGGCGGGCACCGGAGTGGCGCAGCGCGTTGTGCAGCGCCTCCTGGGCGACCCGCAGCAGAGCGGCCTCCTGAGCAGGCGGCAGGGCGCGCACGCCGTCGGCGGCGAAAGCGACGTCGGCGGTGTGCGCCCGGTCGAGGACCTGCACCTGGGAGGCGAGGGTGGCGCTCAGCCCGTCCTCCTCCAGGGCGGCGGGGCGCAGTTCGACCACGACGGCCCGCAGTTCGTCGGCGGCCTCGGCGGCGAGCCGGGCGACCTCGGCGAGTTCGGCGCGGGCCCGGGCCGGGTCGCGGTCGACGAGCTTGGCGGCGGCCTTGGCGGTCAGTCGCAGCGAGAAGAGCTTCTGCGAGACGGCGTCGTGCAGGTCGTGGGCGATCCGGGCGCGTTCGCCGGCCAGGGTGAGTTCGCGGCTGCGCTCGTACAGGCGGGCGTTGGAGAGCGCGAGGGAGGCGTGGGCGGCGAGGATCCGCAGCAGTTCCTCGTCGTGGTCGGTGAACAGGCCGCCGCCGCGCTTGTTGGCGAGGAAGATGACGCCCATCACCTGGGGTTCGTCCTCGGCGGCCTCGCCGTCCAGGACGGGCATGCCGAGGAAGGCGTCCATCTCGGGGTGGGCGGCGGGCCAGCCCTCGAAGGCGGGGGCCTTTCGGACATCGGCGAGCCGGGTAGGGCCGGTCTCGTGCAGCATCTCGGCGAGCACGCCGTGCTGACGGGGCAGCGGGCCGATCGCCCGCCACTGCTCGTCGGTGACGCCGTCGACCACGAACTGGGCGAAGCCGCCGTGGTCGTCGGGCACGCCGAGGGCCGCGTACTCGGCGCCGAGCAGGTCCCGGGCGGAGGCGGTGATGCGGCGCAGCACCTCGCGGACCTCCAGGTGCCGGCTCATCGCGAGCAGCGCCTGGCTGACGGCCTCGATGCCGGTCAGCGGGTCGCAGAGGGCCTCGACGGCGGCCGGCGGGTCAACGGGGGTCCGGTGGTCACCGGTCGTGCTGGGCATACCGCCAAACTACCGCCGCCGCGGACGCCGCCGCGTCCGTCCCCGGCCGCGCCGGACGCAGGTCCGGGGACCTAGGCCGCTGGGCCCGCCCGCCCCTTCGACTCGGGGCGAGCGGGCGAATCCCCGCCCCGAGCCGAAGGGGCGCGCCGGTGCCGAAAGGCAGAAGCGACAAGCGAGGAACGAGCGCCGGAGCGCCGACCGTCGGCACCGGGTCCGAGCGCCCCGGAGGCGAGCGGGCGAATCACAGAAGGCTGTCAGCCCTTCTGCATGACCTCCGGCTCGTGCCGGCGCTGCAGCCTCGTCACGATGACGCCGATGATGATCGACATCACGATTAGCACGCCCGCATCGATCGACCACTGGGCGACGCTGTGCTTCCACAGCGGGTCGTAGTTGGGGTGCTGGAAGTCCTTGTTCCAGGGGCCCAGGAGGTGCGACAGGTCGAGCGTGGTGGCCACCATGCCGGTGCCCCAGCGGGCCGGCATCAGCCAGCCGACCTGCTCCAGGCCGGGCTTGCCGAAGATCTGGAAGAGGCAGCCGGTGAAGACGACCTGGACGATGGCGAACATGACCAGCAGTGGCATGGTCTTCTCGGCGGTCTTCACCAGCGCGGAGATCATCAGGCCGAACATCATCGCGGCGAAGCTCAGCAGGATCATGCCGATCGTCATCTCGATGAGCGGCGTGTTCTGGACCAGCAGGCCGCCGTGCTCGGGGAGCTTGCGCGGCAGGAAGCCGACGGCGGAGATGATCGCGCCCTGGATCACGCTGAAGATGCCCAGCACGATGATCTTGGACATCATGTACGCCGAGCGGGACAGGCCGGTGGCCCGTTCCCGTTCGTAGATCGCCCGTTCCTTGATCAGTTCGCGGACGGAGTTGGCCGCACCGGAGAAGCAGGCGCCGATCGCCATGATCATGACGATCGGCCCGGCTCCGGAGTTGAGCCCCAACTGACTCTTCGGGTTCGGTGCCAGCCCGGGCTCGTTCGGCATCAGCACGCTGACCACGCCGATGACCGCGGGCAGCAGCACCGACAGCGCCAGGAAGCCGCGGTCCGAGGCGAGCACCGACATGTAGCGGCGCATCAGGGTCCACAGCTGCGAGCCCCAGCTCTGCGGCTTGGGCGGGCGGAGGGCCTCCTGGGCGACCTGGACGTGCTGCACCTCGCCAGCCTCGACGGTCGCGGCGGAGTACTGCTGGTAGTGCACGGAGCCGCGGTAGCGGCCGGCCCAGTCGTGGTCCGGGTAGTTCTCGAAGGCCTGGAAGACGTCCGCCCAGGTCTCGTACCCGAAGAAGTGCAGCGCCTCGTCCGGCGGGCCGAAGTAGGCCACCGAGCCGCCCGGCGCCATCACCAGCAGCCGGTCGCAGAGCGCGAGTTCGGCCACCGAGTGGGTGACGACCAGGATCGTGCGGCCGTCGTCGGCCAGGCCGCGCAGCATCTGCATGACCTCGCGGTCCATGCCCGGGTCGAGGCCCGAGGTGGGCTCGTCCAGGAAGATCAGCGAGGGCTTGGTGAGCAGCTCCAGGGCGACCGAGACGCGCTTCTGCTGGCCGCCGGAGAGCGCGGTGATCTTGTTGTCGGCGCGCTTGTCCAGACGCAGCTCGTACAGCACCTCGTCGATCCGGGCGTCGCGCTCCTTCGCCTCGGTGTCGCCGGGGAAGCGCAGCCGGGCCGCGTACTTGAGGCCCTTTCGGACGGTGAGCTCGCGGTGCAGGATCTCCGACTGCGGCACCAGGCCGATGCGGGAGCGGAGCTCGGCGAACTGCTTGTAGAGGTTGCGGCCGTCGTACAGCACCTCGCCGCGGTCGGCCGGGCGGTAGCCGGTGAGGGCGCGCAGCAGGGTCGACTTGCCGGAGCCGGACGGGCCGATGACCGCGACCAGGGACTTCTCCGGGACGCCGAAGCTGACGTCGTTGAGCAGGATCTTCTTGGCGCCCTTGTGCTCGACCTCGACGGTCAGGTGACGGGCGGAGAAGGAGACCGCGCCGGTGTCGACGAACTCCTGCAGCTGGTCGCCCACCAGGACGAAGCTGGAGTGGCCGACGGTCAGCCGGTCCTGCGGGCCCATCAGCTGACGCTGCACCGGCTGGCCGTTGAGGAAGATGCCGTTGTGGCTGCCGAGGTCGACGATCTCGTAGCGGCCGTCCGGCAGCTGGCGCAGCTCGGCGTGGTGCCGGGAGACCTGGAGGTCGGACACCACGATGTCGTTGTCCAGCGCACGACCGATCCTGACGGTGCGCATGGCCGACGTCAGGTTGCGGATCATCGTGGGCTGCGGGGTGCCGCCACCGCCGTGCTGCGGCGGGGCCTGGAAGCCCTGCTGCTGCGGGAAGCCACCGTGCTGCGGCTGCTCGGGCTGCGGCGCGTGCTGCTGCGGCACGAACTGCGGCTGGGGCTGCTGGCCCGGCCAGGCCTGCTGCTGGTACGGGTCCTGTCCCGGCCAGGCCTGCTGCGGCGCGGGCTGGTGGGGCGTCGGGACGGGGCCGCGGGCCGTCGCGGCGTCGTGCACCGGCGAGGGCTGCGGGGCGGCCGCGGCCACGGGCGCCGAGAAGGCGAGTCGGGGGCCGTTCTCCGGGTTGCCCAGGTTGACCACGGCACCGGGGAACAGCTGGGCCTGCATGGTGCGGGCACCGGCCACGTACGTGCCGTTGGTGCTGCCGTGGTCGTCCAGCAGCCAACCACTGCCGTTGAAGCTGATCGTCCCGTGCTGCCAGGAGACCCTGGCGTCTTCGAACGGGAAGTCCGACTGTGGATTGCGCCCGATGGTGTAGGACCGCCCGGGCTCCAGAGTCCGCTGCTGTCCGTTGATATCGATGACGAGTTGCGGCACTCTCGCCTGCCCCGCTCTCTCGGTTCCCCCGAATTGTGGCCCCCGCCCGGGGGTGCGCTGTTCCTCTGACTGACGGGGGGAATCATTCCAGCCCGCCGTCCGCCGGTGAAAGTCACCCCGGGTGACTGTGACCAGGCTGCTACCGGACCGGGGCGCGCCGGTGTCCCGCGAGGTGGGACGGGTACCCGCCGCCCGAGGGCCGACGGGTAGCGTGGGACTCACCATGAACGCATCGCCCTTGGCCGCTGAGCCCCTCCCCGCCGCCCAGCCCCGGACCGCGGACGAGCGCACCCTGCTCGTCAAGGTGTTCGGCAAGGACCGCCCCGGCATCACCGCCGGCCTCTTCGCCACCCTGGCCGGCTTCGGCGTCGACGTGATCGACATCGAGCAGGTCGTCACCCGTGGCCGCATCACGCTGTGCGCCCTGGTCACCCCGCCCTCCGCGCCCGGCGCGGAGGGCGGCCTGCGGGCCACCGTGCACCGCTGGGCGGACGAGCAGAAGCTCCAGGCCGAGATCCTCTCCGGCATCGGCGACAACCGCCCGCGCCGCGAGGGCCGTTCGCACGTGACGGTGCTCGGCAACCCGCTGACCGCCTCCGCCGTCTCCGCGCTGACCTCCCGGATCACCGCGGCCGGCGGCAACATCGACCGTGTCTTCCGCCTCGCCAAGTACCCGGTGACGGCGGTCGAGCTGGCCGTCTCGGGTGTGGCCACCGAGGAGCTGCGGGCCGAGCTCGCCCAGGAGGCGGCCACCCAGCGGGTGGACGTCGCGGTGGTGGCGGCCGGGCTGGAGCGCCGGGCCAAGCGCCTGGTGGTGATGGACGTGGACTCCACGCTCATCCAGGACGAGGTGATCGAGCTGTTCGCCGCCCACGCGGGCTGCGAGGAGCAGGTCGCCGAGGTGACGGCCGCGGCGATGCGCGGCGAGCTGGACTTCGCCGAGTCGCTGCGCGCCCGGGTGGCGCTGCTGGCGGGGCTGGACGCCTCGGTGACGGACAAGGTCCGCACGGAGGTCCGGCTCACCCCGGGCGCGCGCACCCTGATCCGCACCCTGCAGCGGCTGGGCTTCCAGGTCGCGGTGGTGTCCGGCGGGTTCACCCAGGTGACCGACCACCTGGTGGAGCTGCTGGGGCTGGACTTCGCGGCCGCCAACACCCTGGAGGTGGTGGACGGGAAGTTCACCGGCCGGGTGGTCGGCGAGATCGTGGACCGGGCCGGGAAGGCCCGCTGGCTGGCCCGCTTCGCCGAGCAGGCGAAGGTGCCGCTGGAGCAGACGGTGGCGATCGGCGACGGCGCCAACGACCTGGACATGCTGAACGCGGCCGGGCTCGGGGTGGCGTTCAACGCCAAGCCGGTGGTGCGCGAGGCCGCCGACACCGCGGTGAACGTGCCGTTCCTCGACACCGTGCTCTACCTGCTGGGCATCACCCGCGAGGAGGTCGAGGCGGCCGACGTGCACGACGGCACCCCGACCGAGTGAGGCCTGCGGACGTGAACGAGGGGCGTGTGGATCCGATCCGCGCGCCCCTCGCGTGCGTTCCTAGTCCTGCGGCGTGTAGTACGAGACCAGCTGGGCCACGCCCGGCTCGACGCCCTTCCAGGAGCCGGAGAAGCTGAGCACCGCGACCGCAGCCGTCGGGAACCCGCCCATGCGCAGCCGCTCCAGCGCGTCCCGGTCGCCCGCGTCCCCGGCCAGCACCTGGGTCAGGCCCAGCACCCCGGGGTTGTGGCCGACCAGCACCACGTCCGCGTACTCCTCCGGGGTCTCGTGGAGCACGGCGATGATCTCGCCCGGGCTGGCCTCGTAGATCCGCTCCTCGTAGACGGTCTTGCGGGCCCGCTTGGGCAGCTCGTGCGCGGCCAGCTTCCACGTCTCGCGGGTGCGCAGGGCGGGGGAGCAGAGCACGAATTCGGGATTGATCCCGGAATCGGCCATCCAGCGGCCGGCGTCCGGGGCCTGGTGGCGGCCCCGGTCGGCCAGCGGCCGCTCGTGGTCGTCCACGCCGTTCGGCCAGTCGGCCTTGGCATGGCGGAGAACGATGATCCTGCGGGGCGTTTCGGCGCTCATACCCAGCAAGCTTGGCAGAAAAGCCGCCCGGGGGCGCGACGCTCCCGGTTGCCGCCGCTCCCCGGGGCGGCGGGTGCCATCATGCCCCGTTCGCCGGGCCACCTTCCCGAAACGAAGGGGATACCGGGAGTACGGCGGTGGTACGGGCGGTGGTCAGCCCATCTGGGCGGCGACGGTGGCGATGATCGCCACCAGCACCACGATGCCGGCGAAGGCGAAGGCGATACGGCCGAGCTGCTTGCGGCCGTCGGTGGGGTTCGGGTCGAGAACGGGCATGTCCGGAATTCTCCCACCCCGAACACGCCCGCCGGTCCCCGGCCCCACCGCTTTGGCCAGGCCTTGACCTTCGGCGTCAGGTCTTGACCTTCACGTCAGGCCTTGACCTTCGCCGCCGGGTGGACCGCCTCGTCCTCGATGTGCCGGGCCCGGGCGGCGCGCAGGCCGAACAGCATCTGCGGCACCAGCAGCAGCGCCAGGAAGCCCAGCGGCCAGTACCACTCACCGGTGACCTGGTAGATCCGGCCGATCAGGATCGGGCCCGGGATGGAGATCAGGTAGCCGACGCCCTGGGCGAAGGCGGACAGCTGTGCCACCCCGCCCGCGGTCCGGGCGCGCAGCCCGATCATGGTCAGCACCAGCGGGAAGGCGCAGTTGGACAGGCCCACCAGGACCGCCCAGACCCACGGCGCCCCGGCCGGGGCGAGCGCCAGGCCGGCGTACCCGGCGATGCCGCAGGAGGCCAGCACCACCACGAACAGCCGCTGGTCGCCGCGCCGGGCCGCCAGGTTGGGCAGCACGAAGGAGACCGGCACGCCGATCACCATGGTGACCGCGAGCAGCACCCCGGAGGTCCCCTTGTCGACGCCGGAGTCCTGGAAGATCTTCGGCAGCCAGCCCATCACCACGTACGCACCGGTGGCCTGGAGGCCGAAGAAGCAGGCCAACGCCCAGGCCGTGCGGCTGCGGGTGATCGGCAGCTTGACGGGGGCCGCGGCGCCGCCGGCGTGCTCGCCGCGCTCGCGCTTGCCGATCAGCACCGGCAGCCAGAGCACCAGGGCGAGCGCGCCCAGGGCGGCCCAGACACCCAGGCCCTGGCGCCAGTCGCCGCCCAGTGCGCTGGTCAGCGGCACGGTGACGGCGGCGGCCAGTGCGGTGCCGGCGGACAGCGCCATGGAGTACAGGCCGATCATCGGCCCGACCTTCTCCGGGAAGTACCGCTTGATCACCACTGGCAGCAGCACGTTGGAGACCGCCACACCGGCCAGGGCGAGCGCGGTGAGCAGCAGGAACACCGCGGTGCCGCCGGCGAAGGAGCGCGCCAGCACGCCCGCCGTGATCGCGCCCATCCCGGCCGTGATCACCGCGATCGGCCCGACCCGGCGGGCCGCCGTGGGCGCCGCGAAGCCGAACAGCCCGAAGCACAGCGACGGGACGGCGGTGAGCAGCCCGGCGAGCGTCGGGTTCATCCCGAGACCGGTGCGGACCTGGTCGAGCAGCGGCCCGAGGCTGGTGACCACGGGACGCAGGTTGAAGGCGGCGGCGGCGATCGCGACGGCGAACAGCCAGCCGAGGTACTTGGCGGGGGCGACGGGCCGCTCGGTCTGCGGCCCGGCCTCGGTTCGTGGGGAGGTGGTGGTGTCTGCTGCGGGAGGCATGCAGGTCATCATAGAATGATGGGATGAATTGATGCACCTTGGAATTGGCATGATGTGCCGATCGTTCATCCACCGGCCACTTCCCCCCAGGCCCACCCACCCCGTAGCCGCAAGGAGTCCCCGTGGCGCTGTCATCGCCGAGGCGCACCCCGCTGTCCGACCAGGTGATCGCGCAGCTGCGCGCCCAGATCACCTCCGGGGAGTGGCCCGTCGGCTCGCGCATCCCCACCGAGGCCGCGCTGGTCGAACAGCTGGGGGTGGCCCGCAACACCGTCCGCGAGGCCGTCCGCGCCCTCGCCCACAACGGGCTGCTCGACATCCGGCAGGGCTCCGGCACCTACGTGCTGGCCACCAGCGAGCTGGCCGGGGTGATGCACCGCCGCTTCGCCGACGCCGACCAGGCGCAGGTCGCCGAGCTGCGGGCGGCCCTGGAGACCTCCGCGGCGGGCCTGGCCGCCGTCCGCCGCACCGCGCGCGACCTCGGCCTGCTGGACGCCGCGCTCGGCCGCCGCGAGGCCGCCTGGCACTCCGGTGACGCCGAGGACTTTGTCCAGGCCGACGCCGCCTTCCACCAGGCCGTGGTCGCCGCCGCCCACAACGACGTGCTGCTCGCCGTCTACGCCGACCTCGGCGAGGTCACCCGCGCGCACCTGCGCAACGACGTCGGCCCCGAGCTGATCGCCGAGCGCTACATCGGCCACGACACCATCCTGGACGCCATCCGGGCCGGCGACGCCCAGCGCGCCTCGGTCGAGGCCGGCCGCGCCATCGGGGCCTGCGCCACCGCCGAGGCGTGAGCGGCTGCGCGGCGACTCGCCCGTAAGGGGAAACACCGCTGCCCGGCACCCCCTACAGGGGTGCCGGGCAGCGGCGGTTTCAGCGGATCAGGCGCCGATGGCGTGCAGACCGCCGTCGACGTGGATGATCTCGCCGGTGGTCTTCGGGAACCAGTCCGACAGCAGCGCGACGATGGCGCGGCCGGCCGGCTCCGGGTCGTTCAGGTCCCACTTCAGCGGGGAGCGGTGGTTCCAGGTGTCGGCCAGGTCGCCGAAGCCCGGAATGGACTTGGCGGCCATCGAGCCGAGCGGGCCGGCCGAGACCAGGTTGCAGCGGATGTCCCGCGGGCCCAGGTAGCGGGCCAGGTAGCGGCTGGTCGACTCCAGGGCGGCCTTGGCCGGGCCCATCCAGTCGTACTGCGGCCAGGCGAACTGGGCGTCGAAGGTCAGGCCGACCACCGAGCCGCCGTCCTGCATCAGCGGCATCAGCGCCATGGTCAGCGACTTCAGCGAGTACGCCGAGACGTGCATCGCGGTGGCCACGGACTCCCACGGGGTGTCCAGGAAGTTGCCGCCCAGCGCGTCCTGCGGCGCGAAGCCGATCGAGTGGACGATGCCGTCCAGGGTCGGCAGGGTCTCGCGGACCTGGTCGGCGATGCCCGCCAGGTCCTCCGCGCTGGAGACGTCCAGCGACAGCACCTTGACCGGCTTCGGCAGCTTCTTGGCGATCCGCTCGGTCAGGCTCGGGCGCGGGAAGGCGGTGAGGATGATCTCCGCGCCCTGCTCCTGCGCGAGCTTGGCGGCGTGGAAGGCGATGGAGGACTCCATCAGCACGCCGGTGATCAGGATCCGCTTGCCTTCGAGGATTCCACTCATGATCAGTGACCCATGCCCAATCCGCCGTCGACGGGAATGACGGCTCCGGTGATGTACGCGGCCTCGTCCGACCCGAGGAACCGCACGGTGGAGGCGACCTCGGCGGGCGCCGCGTAGCGGCCCAGCGGCACGCCCGAGACGATCTCCGCGCGGCGCTCGTCGGTGAGCACGGCGGTCATGTCGGTGTCCACGAAGCCGGGGGCCACCACGTTGACGGTGATGTTGCGCGGGCCGAGCTCGCGCGCCAGCGACCGGGCGAAACCGACCAGGCCGGCCTTGGAGGCGGCGTAGTTGGCCTGGCCCGGCGAGCCGGACAGGCCCACCACGGAGGAGATCAGCACCACGCGGCCCTTCTTGGCGCGCATCATCAGCTTCGAGGCGCGCTTGACCACGCGGAAGGTGCCGGTCAGGTTGGTGTCCAGGACGGAGGTGAAGTCCTCCTCGGACATCCGCAGCAGCAGGGTGTCGTGGGTGATGCCCGCGTTGGCGACGAGCACCTCGACCGCGCCGTGCTTCTGCTCGATCTCGGTGAAGGCGGCGTCGACCTGCGCGGCGTCCGTGATGTCGCAGCGCACCGCGAGGACGTCGTACTTCACCAGGGCCTCGGGCACCTCACCCGAACGGCTGGTGATGGCCACCTTGTCGCCCGCTTCGGCGAAGGCCTGGGCGATCGCGAGGCCGATGCCCCGGTTTCCTCCGGTGACGAGAACCGAGCGGCTCAACGATCCACCTCTCTCCGTGTGTGAGCACGTACGTCGGAATGCGTACGCAGTGTGACGGTATCGGGCGCCCGGCGGTGTCGGCGCATCGGGCTCCCACAGCGCCGCACCAGAGGAACTGTCGCAATCCGACAATCCGCACCCGCAGCACCTGGCACCTCCCGCCGACGCCCCGCAGGCCGGGGCGCCGCCGCGATCGGGGCGACTGTGCGGGAACAACACGGACGGGCGCACCCGTTGCCCCCGTGGTGTGGACCGACCGGGACCCCGTACCCTTCCCCGAACAGTCCCGGCGAGGAACGAACGAAGGCAGGGCGCATGACCAAGGCACGGCCCGGGAGCACCCACCGACGCGGACGACTGCTCGCCCTGACCGCCCTGGCGGCGGGCCTGGGCGCCACCGCCTGGTCGCTGCGCGACCTGCCGGCGGCGTTCGGGCGGCGCCCGGACGGCGAGCGCGAGGAGCGGGTGCGCAACTCCCCGCAGTACCGCGACGGCGTCTTCCACAACGCGCCCTCGGCCCTCGCCCGCACGGCCGGCGCCCCCGGCGTCGACCCCGCCACCGTCCGCCGGATGATGTTCGAGCGCACCGGCCGCGTCCCCGCCCACCCGGTGCCCACCGTCCGCCCCGCCGCGACCGGCCCGGCCGCCGAGGGCGTGGAGATCACCTGGTACGGGCACGCCTCCGCGCTGGTGGAGATCGAGGGCTCCCGTGTGCTGCTCGACCCGATCTGGAGCGACCGCTGCTCCCCCTCCGCGCACGTCGGCCCCAAGCGGCTGCACCCGGTGCCGGTCGAGCTGGAGGAGCTGCCGCCGGTCGACGCCGTGCTGATCTCGCACGACCACTACGACCACCTCGACATGGCCACCGTCAAGCGCCTGGTGCGCAGCCAGTCCGCGCCCTTCGCGGTGCCGCTCGGCATCGGCGGCCACCTGCGCCGCTGGGGCGTCCCGGAGCACCGGATCATCGAGCTGGACTGGGACGAGACCTGCACCCTGGGCGAGCTGGTGGTCACCCTCACCTCCGCGCACCACTTCTCCGGCCGCGGTCTGACCCGCAACACCACCCTGTGGGGCTCCTGGGTGATCGCCGGCCCCACCCGCAAGGTCTTCTACACCGGCGACTCCGGCTACTTCGAGGGCTACGGCCGGATCGGGGAGCAGCACGGCCCCTTCGACGCCGCGCTGGTGCAGATCGGCGCCTACGACGCGGCCTGGGCGGACATCCACATGACCCCCGAGGACGCCGTCCTCGCCCACCGCGACCTCGACGCCGGGCTGCTGGTGCCGGTCCACTGGTGCACCTTCAACCTGGGCCTGCACCCGTGGGCCGAACCGATCGAGCGACTGCTCAAGGAGGCCAAGGCCCAGGCCGTCCCGCTGGCCGTGCCGCGCCCCGGCGAGCGGGTCGACGTGGACAACCCGCCGGAGCTGGACGGCTGGTGGGAGTCCGTCTCCTGACGGCCCGGTAGGAGACCTCGACCGAAACCGCGTCGCACGGGTCGAAATGGGCTGGCCGGAAACCCGGTGGACGGGAAATGATGCGGTGCGGGCGTCCCTGTGGGCACCCGCACCGTCACCCTCCGCGACCTGGGAGCCCGATTGCCTCCGATCCCTCCGGCCGTCAGCGCCGGCGCCCCGACCGGGCGCGCCGTCGATCCGCTGTTCCTCGCCCTCCCGCTGCGCACCCTGGCCGACGCCGCCCTCACCCGGGCCCGTGAACTCGGCGCGAGCCACGCCGACTTCCGCCTGGAGCGGGTCCGCAGCGCCTCCTGGCGGCTGCGCGACGCCCGCCCGTCCGGCACCTCCGACAGTGTGCAGCTCGGCTTCGCCGTCCGCGTCCTGCTGGACGGCGCCTGGGGCTTCGCCGCCGGGGTGGACCTGACCCCCGACGCCGCGGCGAAGGTCGCCGCCCAGGCCGTCGCGGTGGCCCGCCTGTCCGGCGGGATCAGCCGGGCGGCCGGCTCCACCGAGCGGGTCGAGCTGGCCGACGAGCCCGTCCACCGGGACGTCACCTGGGTCTCCGCGTACGAGGTCAACCCCTTCGAGGTGCCGGACGCCGAGAAGACCGCCCTGCTCGCCGAGCGCAGCTCCCGGCTGCTGGCCGCCGAGGGCGTCTCGCACGTCCAGGCGGCCCTGCTGACCGTCCAGGAGAACAAGTTCTACGCGGACACCGCGGGCACCATGACGACCCAGCAGCGGATCCGGCTCTACTCCGACCTGGAGGCCACCTCGGTCGACGAGCGCACCGGCGCCTTCGACTCGATGCGCACCCTGGCCCCGCCGGTCGGCCGCGGCTACGAGTACCTCACCGGTACCGAGTGGGACTGGGACGCGGAGCTCGCCGAACTTCCGGTCCTGCTGGCCGAGAAGATGAAGGCCCCGAGCGTCGAGGCGGGCCGCTACGACCTGGTGATCGACCCGTCCAACCTCTGGCTGACCATCCACGAGTCGATCGGCCACGCCACCGAGCTGGACCGCGCGCTCGGCTACGAGGCCGCCTACGCCGGCACCTCCTTCGCCACCTTCGACCAGCTCGGCGCCCTCCAGTACGGTTCCGGGCTGATGCACGTCACCGGCGACCGCACCGCCGAGCACGGCCTGTCCACCATCGGCTACGACGACGAGGGCGTGGCCACCCAGTCCTGGGACCTGGTCAAGGACGGCGTCCTGGTCGGCTACCAGCTCGACCGCGGCATGGCCAAGTTGAAGGGATTCGAGCGCTCCAACGGCTGCGCCTTCGCGGACTCCCCGGCGCACGTCCCGGTGCAGCGGATGGCCAACGTCTCGCTCCGGCCCGCCGCCGACGGCCCGGACACCGAGGGCCTGTTCGCCGGGGTGGAGAACGGCCTGTACATAGTCGGCGACCGCTCCTGGTCGATCGACATGCAGCGCTACAACTTCCAGTTCACCGGCCAGCGCGCCTACGCCATCAAGAACGGCGAACTCGCCGGCCAGGTCAAGGACTTCGCCTACCAGGCCACCACCACCGACTTCTGGGGCTCGATGGCGGCGGTCGGCGGCCCGCAGACGTACGTCCTCGGCGGCGCCTTCAACTGCGGCAAGGCGCAGCCCGGCCAGGTCGCGGCGGTCAGCCACGGCTGCCCGTCGGCGCTGTTCCGCAACGTCAACGTGCTCAACACCCAGCAGGAGGCGGGTCACTGATGACCGCGATGCAGCCCCACGAACTCGTCGAGCTGGCCCTCGGCCTCTCCCGCGCCGACGGCTGCGTGGTGATCGCCGACGAGGAGTCCACCGCCAACCTGCGCTGGGCCGGCAACGCGCTGACCACCAACGGGGTCACCCGCGGCCGCCGCCTCACCGTGATCGCCACCGTGGCCGGCGCCGAGGGCACCGCCTCCGGCGTGGTCTCCCGCGAGGCCGTCACCACCGAGGACGTCGAGGGCCTGGTCCGGGCCGCCGAGGACGCCGCCCGCGCGGCCGGCCCGGCCGAGGACGCCCAGCCGCTGGTCGCCGACCAGCCGCACTCCCCGCACTTCACCCAGCCGCCCGCGGAGACCTCCATCGAGGTGTTCGACGCCTTCGGCCCAGCCCTCGGCGAGGCCTTCGCCCGCGCCGCCGCGCAGGGCGAGCTGCTGTACGGCTTCGCCCGGCACGAGATCACCACCAGCTACCTGGGCAGCTCCACCGGCCTGCGGCTGCGCCACGACCAGCCCACCGGCATGGTCGAGATCAACGCCAAGACCGCCGACCTGTCCGGCTCGGCCTGGATCGGCGCCGCCACCCAGGACTTCACCGACATCGACGTCGAGGCCCTGCACACCGAGCTGACCAAGCGCCTCGGCTGGGGCGCCCGCAAGGTCGACCTGCCGGCCGGGCGGTACGAGACGCTGCTGCCGCCCTCGGCCGTCGCCGACCTGATGGTGTACCTCAACTGGTCCTCCGGCGGCCGGGACGCCCACGAGGGCCGGACGGTCTTCTCCAAGCCCGGCGGCGGCACCCGGATCGGCGACAAGCTCGCCGGCCTGCCGCTGACGCTGCGCTCCGACCCGCGCGAGGAGGGCCTGGAGGCCGTCCCGTTCGTGCTGGCGCACAGCAGCGGCGGCGACGTCTCGGTCTTCGACAACGGCGAGCCGATCGCCGCCACCGACTGGATCCGCGAGGGCGTGCTGACCGAGCTGATCACCAGCCGCCACGTGGCCGGCCTCACCGGCCTGCCGCTGCGCCCGGCGATCGACAACCTGGTGCTGGAGACGGCCGACCAGGAGTCCGCGCCGACCCTGGACGAGATGATCGCCCGCACCGAGCGCGGCCTGCTGCTCACCTGCCTCTGGTACATCCGCGAGGTGGACCCGGCGACGCTGCTGCTCACCGGCCTCACCCGGGACGGCGTGTACCTGGTGGAGAACGGCGAGGTGGTCGCCGCGGTCAACAACTTCCGGTTCAACGAGTCCCCGGTCGACCTGCTCGGCCGGATCACCGAGGTGGGCCGCACCGAACGCTGCCTGCCCCGCGAGTGGAGCGACTACTTCACCCGCACCGCGATGCCACCCGTGCGTGTCGCGGACTTCAACATGAGTTCGGTCAGCCAGGCCTCTTAGCCACTGACCAACGGGGGATACGAGAGACATGATGGACGAGAAGCGGCTGGTCAGAACGAGCAAGATGCTGTCGCGCATCCTGCGGCACGAGCCGGAGCTGGTGGGGATCACGCTGGACGGGTCCGGCTGGGTGGGGATCGACGTGCTGCTCGCCGCGCTCGCGGCGAAGGGCAGGCCGGTCACCCGGGCCGAGCTCGACCACGTGGTGGCCACCAACAACAAGCGCCGCTTCGGCTACTCGCCGGACGGTCTCTCGATCCGCGCCAACCAGGGCCACACGGTGGCGGTCGACCTCGGTCTGACCGCCACCGTGCCGCCGCACGTGCTGTACCACGGCACCGCCGACCGCCACCTGGCGTCGATCTTCCGCGAGGGCCTGCGCCCGATGGCCCGCCAGGACGTGCACCTGTCGGCGGACACCGAGACCGCGACCCGGGTCGGCGCCCGGCACGGCCGCCCCGTGGTGCTGACCGTGAACGCGGCCGCGATGGCGGCGGCCGGCCACGAGTTCCGGCTCAGCGAGAACGGCGTCTGGCTCACCGACGCCGTCCCCCCGCAGTACCTCTCCCGCCGCTCCTAGCCGCTCCTGCCGCCGGACGGCTCCCCTATCACGCCCGACCGGGTGGGCCCCGCCCACCCGGTCTCGTCGCCCCCGGACCCCGGGCGTACCGTGAGGAGGCCGCGCGGAACGGCGCGCGGGTGCGTGGACGAAGGCGGTAGACACATGGGCAAGAGCGCCGACGACGGGCAGGTCTTCCGGATCACGGGGGCGCGCAGCAGCCTGTCCGAGGACGTCCGGGGGCGTCAGCGCCGCTACGTCATCTCGATGCTGATCCGCACGCTCTGCGTGCTGCTCGCGGTGGTGCTGTGGGACGTCCAGCGGTGGCTGGCGATCGCCGCGCTGGCGGGCGGCGTGCTGCTGCCGTACTTCGCGGTGCTGATCGCCAATGCGGGCCGGGAGCGCGCACCGGGCCTGCCGAGCACCTTCGACATCCCGCACGACACCCCGCTGATGCTCGGCCCCGGTGGTACGGGTGGGGCTGGTGCGCCTGCTGGTACAGGACAGGCAAAGCCCGCTGGCACCGAAGCTTCACAGGGCGCGGACTGACCGTCCACTTCGCGGTGGTTGAGACGGAATCGGCTCCAGGAAAGCTCAAAAGAAGCTCAGATTAATCATGCAAGACCTCCCCATCCGGGGGTCTCGGCGTGACATACTGCGTACGCGCTCCGCATCCCCCGTCGGAGCGACGGACCGACGCCGGGCGGCTCCCCCCGTGGCTGCCCGGCGTCGCCATGTCCGGATCCGGACGGGCCCGGTCCGATCGCCGGGGGCCCGTGAAAGACTGGCGGCGACGATCGACCCGCCGAGCACCGAGGACGGCCCCGATGGACACCCCGCAGACGCCGATCTGCTCCGCGAAGGGCTGCCGGGCGGACGCCCACTGGGTGCTGGTGTGGAACAACCCCAAGCTGCACACCCCGGACCGCCGCAAGACCTGGCTGGCCTGCGAGGAGCACCGCGAGCACCTGTCCCAGTTCCTGGGCGTGCGCGGCTTCCTCAAGGAGGTCGTCGCCTTCGCCGACTACCCCAGGACTCCCGAGGGGCCCGGGACCGACCAGTCGGTCTAGCCCCCGATCGCCGACATCGGCCGCTCGGGCTGGTGGAACTCCGGGTCGTCGATCCCGGCCCCGGCCTTCTTGCCCCACATCGCCGCCCGCCACAGCGCGGCCAGTTCCGCGTCGTTCGCCCCCGAGCGCAGCGCGGTGCGCAGGTCGGTCTCCCCGGTTGCGAACAGGCAGTTGCGCACCTGCCCGTCGGCGGTCAGCCGGGTCCGGTCGCAGGCCCGGCAGAACGGCCGGGTGACCGAGGCGATCACGCCGACCCGGCCCGGGCCGCCGTCCACCACCCAGCGCTCGGCGGGCGCCGCGCCCCGGCCCGCGGACGGCTCCGGGGAAAGCGCGAAGCGGGCGCACAGCAGGTCCAGGATCTCCGCCGCGGTGACCATCGACGAGCGGTCCCAGCCGTGTTGGGCGTCCAGCGGCATCTGCTCGATGAAGCGCAACTCGTAGCCCCGCTCCAGGCACCAGGCCAGCAGGTCGGCCGCCTCGTGGTCGTTGACCCCGCGCATCAGCACCGCGTTCAGCTTCACCGGGGTCAGCCCGGCCGCCTCGGCCGCGGCCAGCCCGTCCAGCACGTCCTGGTGGCGCCGGCGGCGGGTGAGCGTGTGGAACACCTCGGGGTCGAGGGTGTCCAGCGAGACGTTGACCCGGTCGAGCCCGGCCTCGCGCAGCGCGGTCGCGGTGCGGGCCAGTCCGATGCCGTTGGTGGTCAGGGACAGCTCGGGGCGCGGCTCCAGCTCCGAACAGGCGGCCACGATCGCGACCAGTCCGGGGCGCAGCAGCGGCTCGCCGCCGGTGAAGCGGACCTCGCGCACACCCAGGTCCCGGACGGCCAGGGTGACCAGCCGGACGATCTCCTCGTCGCTCAGCAGGTCGGGCTTGGCCAGCCACTGCAGGCCTTCCTCCGGCATGCAGTAGGTGCAACGGAGGTTGCACCTGTCGGTCAGGGAGACCCGCAGGTCGACGGCCTGTCGTCCGAAGGTGTCGAGCAGCACGTGCGTCCCTTCCCGAAATGCGGCCGGCCCGGCCACCGTCGCGGCGGGGGCCGGGCCAGCATAGTCATCGCGGGACGATCAGTGGGCGCCCAGCCCGGTCAGTGAGCGGACCTCCAGTTCAGCGTACTTCTCCGGGTCGGGACGCTCCTTGGACAGCAGGGTGCCGAGCCAGCCGGCCAGGAAGCCGATCGGGATGGAGACCAGGCCGGGGTTCTCCAGCGGGAACCAGTGGAAGTCGACGCCCTGGAAGAGCGAGCTCTTGCCCCCGGACAGGACCGGGGAGAAGACCACCAGCACCACCGAGGAGATCAGCCCGGCGTAGACCGAGCTGACCGCGCCGACGGTGGTGAAGCGCTTCCAGTAGAGCGAGTAGAGCAGGGTCGGCAGGTTCGCCGAGGCGGCCACCGCGAAGGCCAGCGCCACCAGGGCGGCGGTGCTGAGCTTGCCCGCGTAGAGGCTGAGCACGACGGCGATCGCGCCGATCACCACCGCGGCCCACTTCGCCGACCGCACCTCCTCCTTCTCGCTCGCCTTCCCGCGCCGGATCACGTTGGCGTACAGGTCATGGGCGAAGGAGGCCGAGGAGGCGAGGGTGAGCCCGGCCACCACGGCGAGGATGGTGGCGAAGGCGACCGCCGAGATCACCGCGAGCATGATCGCGCCGCCGGTGGTGCCGGACCCACCGCCGAGCTGCTCGGCGAGCAGCGGCGCCGCGGTGTTCCCGGACGGCGTCTTGCCCTCGACGGCCACCATGCCGCTGCGGCCGACCAGTGCCGCCGCACCGAAGCCGAGCGCCAGGGTCATCAGGTAGAAGACGCCGATGATGCCGATCGCCCAGAGCACCGATTTGCGAGCCGCCTTGGCGGTGGGGACGGTGTAGAAGCGGACCAGGATGTGCGGCAGGCCGGCGGTGCCGAGCACCAACGCGATCCCCAGGCTGATGAAGTCGAGCTTGGAGGTGTTGCTGGCCCCGTACTTCAGCCCGGGTTCGAGGAACGCCGATCCCTTGCCGCTCGCGGAGGCGGCCGCGCCGAGCAGCTCCGAGGGGTTGAAGTGGTACTTGGCGAGCACCAGGACGGTCATCAGCGCCGCGCCGACGATCAGCAGCACCGCCTTGACGATCTGCACCCAGGTGGTGCCCTTCATGCCCCCTATCACCACGTAGATGATCATCAGTGCACCCACCGCGAGGATGGTCCAGCGCTTGGCCCCGTCCCCGGTGACCCCCAGCAGCAGGGCCACCAGCGCCCCGGCGCCGACCATCTGGGCCAGCAGGTAGAAGATCGACACCACGATGGTGGACACCCCGGCCGCGGTGCGCACCGGGCGCTGGCGCATCCGGAAGGCGAGCACGTCGGCCATGGTGAAGCGGCCGGAGTTGCGCAGCGGCTCGGCGATCAGCAACAGCGCGACCAGCCAGGCGACCAGGAAGCCGATCGAGTAGAGGAAGCCGTCGTACCCGGCCAGGGCGATGGTGCCGGCGATGCCCAGGAAGGACGCGGCGGACATGTAGTCGCCGGAGATCGCCAGGCCGTTCTGGAAGCCGGTGAAGCCGCGGCCGCCGGCGTAGAAGTCGGCGGCGCTGCGGTTCTGCCGCCCGGCCCAGACGGTGATGACCAGGGTGGCCACCACGAAGAGCCCGAACAGGGCCATCGTCAGGCCGCGGTGCTCCGTGGCGGAGCTGGCGAGCACGATCATTCGGCGGACTCCCGGGGAGCGTGGACGACGGCACCGTGGGCCTCGCGGATCGCGGCGGCGGGCGGGTCGATCCGCCGGTCCGCGTAGCGGGCGTACCAGGCGGCGATGGCGAAGGTGGTGGCGAACTGCAGCAGCCCGAGCACCAGGGCCACGTTGATGTGCCCGACGACCTTGGTGCCCATCAGACCGGGTGCGTAGCAGGAGAGCAGGACGTAGAGCAGGTACCAGAGCACGAAGCCGATGGTGACCGGGAAGGCGAAGCTCCGGAACGAGCGCCGGAGGGTACGGAACTCCTCGCTGTCGTCGATGAGTTGGACGTCCGTGGCGGTAGTGCTGATCGGCGGCGAATCCACTCTCTCTCCTCACTCCTTCGGCATAGCGGTCACACGAGGGGCGTGAACGAACGTGAGGGGCGTCACATGTCTCGTGCGCGCCGCGCAATGCTAGGAGCGTCGCGCCCGCCTCGAAAGGGGTTCACAGCGATCAGCCAGTCGTTCACCCCCTCGCACTATCCATTTGGCCGAAAGAAACCGTTCGGACAGTCTCTGTCAGATCCTCACAACCCGCTCGATGACGAAGGATTCACGGCGGCAGCCTCCTGCCACTCATGCGATCTTCATGAGGTCATACTTTGCGAGCGCGCCCATCCAACAGCCGTCGAACCGTCAGTTTTCGGACGTTTTCGAACGAGCGGGGCCTCGCCGTTTCAGGGGGACATCCATCACCGTGAATCGCAGTTCCCGTCCGGCACGGCTGCTCGTGCTGCCGCTACTGGCATCCGCCCTCGCGCTCGCCGGCCCGCTTCCCGCTGCCTCCGCAGCCCCGGCCGCGCCCACCGCCGACCCGGCCTTCCTGCCCGAACTCGTCGTCCCGGGGCAGCCGTTGCCCCAGCCGCGGACCGAGAACCTGCTCGCCGCCGGCCCCAAGGGCTTCCTGCACGGCGCCCGCGACAACCGGATGGCCTGGACTTCGTACGACACCGGTGCCACCACCCTGGTCAGCGGCTACAACGAGTACTACGACGACTATGCGCGCACGCCCGCGCAGTACGGCGCGACCGGCGACTACACCGTCGTCGGCTCCCCCAACAACGGTGACACGTCCTGGAAGCTCCAGAACCCCGCCACCGGCACCTCCGTCACGCTGACCACACCGACCACCACCTGGGTGACGGGCGTGTACGGCGACGCCGTGCTCGCCAAGACCATGGTGCCGGAGTCGCCCGGCAGTGGCTCGCTGAAGATCGGTTCCCTGGCGTTCCTGCGCGCGGACGCCTCCGGCGGCACCGTCAACCTCCCGGTCACCGGCTGGCCCGACGCCTCCGGAATCCCGGGGCGGATCCGCTTCCTCGGCGGTGACGCCAAGGAAGCCGCCCTCGGCTTCAACGACAGCGCCGGCAAGTACCGGATCGCCCTGGCCGACACCCACACCGGCGCCCTGCGGGTCTCCCCGCCGGTGGCCTCCGGGGACACCAACGTGTCCTCGTGCGCCGGCCGGGAAGCGATCGGTCCCGACCGCATCGCCTGGTTCGGTACCGACTGCAACGCCCACGTCCTGCCCCGCGTCGACCTCTCGGCCGCCGAGACCGTGCTGCCCTTCGGCTCGACCAACCTGCCCGACGCCATCGGCATCGCCGGCGACTGGCTGCTCAGCATCGATCACCCCAACGCGGGCGGCCCCAACAACCCCAGCCCCAACCAGGCGCCGCTGAAGGCCCGTCCGATCGCGGGCGGCGCCCCCGTGACGCTGCTGCCGCACGCCGCCCCCAACGTGGTCCCGACCCCGGACGGCGGCGTCCTGGTCGAGGGCGGTGACACCTCCAGCGCCTGGCAGGTCCAGCGGGTCACGCCCGCCGGCAGCGCCCAGCCGACGGTCGCCACCACCGGCTACCGGGTCGAGCCGGACGCCTACACGATCGTCACCGAGTCCCTGTCGGAGAACGTGCTCACCACCGCCGAGAGCGGTAGCACCGTCGATCAGGGCTTCGCTCAGCGCCAGGTCACCCTCGGCGCCGCGCCCGCCGTCGGGGCGCGCACCTCCATCGGCACCGACCTGTACCCGGACCCGTCCCAGCTCTGCATGGCGGGCTCCAACCGGTGCAACACCATGGTGGGCACCGGCGACGGCCGGGTCATCCATCCCGGCACCCGCGGCACCGGCCTGATCGTTCGCCAGGGCCGGAACGCCAAGGCCGTCCCCCTGCCCCAGGGCCTGCCCGCGGCGAACCTCACGGAGGCCAGCGGCCGCTACGTCCTGGTCAACACGTCGACCTACCAGCACCCCGGCCAGGTCGTGCTCGACCTCGACGCGCCGACGCCCGGCACCCAGGTGGCCGCGACGAGCAGCTACGTGGCCACGGTCGACGCGGGAACGCTCTACTCCCCCGGTGCCAACCCGGGTGAGATCACCGCCCTCGACCTGGCGACCCAGCAGTCCCGGACCGTCCAGACCGGCAAGGCCTGCCCGGTCACCAACCTCGAGTCCTCCCGTGGCTGGCTGTACTGGAACTGCGGCACCCAGCGGCTCGCCGGCGTCCTCCGTCCGGCCACCGGCACCGCCATCGACGTGGCGTCGGGCGCCGCCGCCATGGGCGACGGGTTCCTGCTCTACACCGACACCAACAGCTACAGCCAGGTGGTGGACTTCCACACCGGCACCCCGGTCACGAGCAACATCAAGACCAACCTCCGTAGTGACGGTCTCTGGGGCCCGTGGAGCGTCGACCGCTTCGGCAGCGGCCTGGTGTACACCGACCAGCTCAGCAACATCCACCTGATCTCCGTCACCGCCCCCGCGCAGGGCACCACCTTCACCTCGGTGAGCCCGGACCGGCTGCTCGACACCCGCTACGCCATCGGCCAGCCCACCACCGACAAGGTCCCCGGCCGCGCCACCATCGGCCTCCAGGTCGCCGGACGCTCCGGCGTCCCACTGGGTGCCAAGGCCGTGGTCCTCAACGTGACCGCGACCGAGACCGACGGCGGCGGACACCTCACCGCCTGGGCCAGCGGCTCCCAGCAGCCCACCTCCAGCAACCTCAACTGGACCACCAGCGGAGTCACCACCCCCAACCTCGTCGTCGTCCCCCTCGGACCCGACGGCAAGGTCAACCTCTTCAACGGCTCCTGGAACACCACCCACCTCATCGCCGACGTCTTCGGCTACTACGTCTGACCCCGGTAACCCGAGCACCAACGAACACTGGCCTGTGCCGCACCCCGTCAGGGGGGCGGCACAGGCCAGTGCCGTGAGATCAGGGCGTCAGCGCATCAGTACGTCAGAACGCGATCCGAACCTTCAGCGCCGAGCGGTCGTCCATCGCCCGGTAGCCGTCCGGCACGCCGTCCAGATCGACCGTGCGGTCGAACACGAGCCCGGGCTCGATGGCCCCGGAGAGCACGTCCGGCAGCAGCTCGGGGATGTACGCGCGGGCCGGCGCGACGCCGCCGTTCAGCGAAACGTTTCGGCCGAACATCTGGCCGATGTCGACGCCCGCACTGCCGCCGTGCGGCACACCCACATAGCCGACCGCGCCGCCGTCCCGGGTGATCGAGATCGCCGTCCGCATCGACTCCTCGGTGCCGACCGCCTCCAGCACGGCGTGCGCGCCCAGGCCGCCGGTCAGCTCCTTCACCGCCTCGACGGCGGCGTCACCGCGCTCGGCCACCACGTCGGTCGCCCCGAAGCGGCGGGCCAACTCGGTCCGGGCGGGGTGGCGGCCCAGCGCGATGATCCGGCCCGCGCCCAGCCGGTGCGCCGCCAGCACACCGCACAGGCCCACCGCGCCGTCACCGACCACCGCGACCGTCGCCCCCGGACGCACCCGCGCCGAGACCGCCGCGTGGTGCCCGGTGGACATCACGTCGGACAGCGCCAGCAGCCCCGGCAGCAGCTTCTCGTCGCCCGCCGCCTCCTTCGGCAGCTTCACCAGCGTCCCGTCCGCGAACGGCACCCGCACCGCCTCGCCCTGGCCGCCGTCCGAACCGACCTGCCCCCAGAACCCGCCGTGCGGGCAGGAGGTCTGCAGCCCCTCCCGACAGAACTCGCAGACCCCGTCCGACCAGACGAAGGGCGCCACCACGAGATCGCCCTTGCCGAAGCCGCGGACCTCGGTGCCGACCTCCTCGACCACGCCCAGGAACTCGTGCCCGATCCGCTGCCCGGCCACCCGCTCCGCCACCCCGCGGTAGGCCCACAGGTCGCTGCCGCAGATGCAGGCGTTCAGCACCCGGACCACGACGTCCGTCGGGTGCTGGATCACCGGGTCCGGTACCTCTTCGATCCGGATGTCGTTGGGTCCGTGGATCACGGTGGCGCGCATGCGTTCTTCCTCACACAAGCCCGGCCCGCGGGCCGGAAACGATCTCGACCAGGTGTACGACACCCCCGCCGACCACTCTATTCCGGCTCCCCGGTCACAACATTCCGACCGGCCCCGACCACCGCGCCCCTTATCCTGTTGGACCATGCAACCGATCCAGCCCGAGACGTACGGCGCGCCGCGGACCGCCCCGGTCCCCGCCCAGCGCTCCGCCGCCCCCGCCGAGGGCTTCGCGGTCGTCGACGTCGAGACCACCGGTCTCGGCCGCTCCGACCGCGTCATCTCGGCGGGCGTCTACCAGCTGGACCCGGACGGCGAGGTCACCGACCACTGGTACACCCTGGTCAACCCCGAGCGGGACCCGGGCCCGGTGTGGATCCACGGCCTCACCGCCGAGCTGCTCTCCGGTGCCCCGATCTTCCCCGAGATCGCCGACGAGTTCGCCACCCGCCTGGAGAACCGGGTCCTGGTCGCCCACAACGCGCTCTTCGACTGGAACATGATCTCCCGCGAGTTCTCCCGGGCCGGCCGCCGCGCCCCGGTCGAGCAGCGGCTGTGCACCATGGTCCTCTCCCGCGACCTGCGCCTGCCCCTGCCCAACGGCAAGCTCTCCTCGCTCGCCGCCCACTTCGGCGTCCAGCAGCGCCACGCCCACAACGCCCTGGACGACGCCCGGGTGCTCGCCGAGGCCTTCCGCCCCAGCCTGCACCTGGCCCGCAGCTCCGGTCTCGCACTGCCGCTGCAGACCTGCGTCGCGGTCACCGACCTCGGCGAGGACGAGCCCGCCACCCCCGGTCGCGCCAACTGGACCGGCTCCCAGTACCGCCAGGCCAAGAAGCGCCCGCCCTGCCCGTACCCCAACCCGGGGCGCTGGGAGGACGGCAAGCCCCTGGTCCAGGGCATGCGGGTGGCCTTCACCGGCGACACCGCCACCGACCGCGAGGTACTGGAGGACCGCACCGTCGAGGCCGGCCTGCACATCGCCACCTCGGTGAGCCGGCTCACCAGCCTGCTGGTCACCAACGAGCCGAGCAGCTGGAGCGGCAAGGCCCGCAAGGCCCGCGAGGTCGGCACCCCGGTGGTCACCGAGGACGCCTACCTCCAGCTGCTGCGCGAGGTCGCCCCGCACCCCGGTGCGTGAGCCCGTTGTGAGGTCGGCGTACGGTTCCCATGTGTACCGTTTTCTGCTGACCCGGCAGTGGCTGATCACCATGCTGATCGCGCTGCTGCTGATCCCCGCGACGATCAAGCTGGGCTTCTGGCAGCTGCACCGCCACGAGGCGCGGGTGGCCCGGAACGAGCTGATCGGCAAGGCCCTCACCGCCTCGCCCGAGCCCTTCGACACCCTGTCGCCGACCCCCGGCGCCGCGGTGCCCACGGACCTCACCTGGCGCGCGGTGACGGCCACCGGGCAGTACGACCCGGCGCACGAGTTCGTGGTCCGCAAGCGGACCGACTCCAACGGGACCATCGGCTACTTCGTCGTCACCCCGCTGAAGCTCTCCGACGGCAAGGGCACCGTCCTGGTCAACCGCGGCTGGGTCGCCTCCGGCGACGGCGCCACCGAGTACCCGCCCGTCCCGGCCGCCCCCACCGGCGAGGTCACCCTCACCGGCCGCCTGCGCTCCGACGAGACCGCCGGCAGCAGCGGCGGTTTCGTCAAGGACCGGGCCGGCCTGCCCGCCCGCCAGTTCAACCTGATCAACACCGAGCAGCAGTCCAAGGAGACCGGCACCACCCTGCTCGGCGGCTACCTCGAACTCACCGGCACCACCCCGGCCCCGGCCGACCAGCCCGAGCTGATCCCCGAGCCCGACCACTCCGACATCGGCCCGCACATGGCCTACGCCATCCAGTGGTGGCTGTTCACCGCGATGATCCCGGTCGGCGTCTGGATCCTCATCCGCCGCGAAGCCAAGGACCGCGCCAAGCAGGCGGCCGAACCCGAGGTCCCCCTCGACGCCCTCCCGGCCTAGAGCACGTCCTCCAGCTCCCGCAACAACCGCGCCTTCGCCCGCGCCCCCACCACCGACCGCACCGGCTGCCCGTCCCGGAACACCATCAGCGTCGGCATCGACAGCACCCCGTATTCCGCCTGCGTACGGGGATTCCTGTCCACGTCGAGACTCACCACCCGCAGCCGGTGCGCCTCCTCCCGCGCGACGTCCGCCAGCACCGGCGCCATCATCCGGCACGGCGGGCACCAGTCCGCCGTGAAGTCCACCAGCACCGGTCCCTCCGCCGCCAGCACCTCCGCAGCGAACGTCTCGTCCGTCACTGCTGGCACACCCGCGATCTCCACCATCGCCTACTCCTTCGTCAGTTCACACAGTGGCGGCTGCTCGGAAACCGCGAGCTCGTCCCGCGCCCGCACCGCCCGCTCGAACTGCCCGGCCACCTGCTGCCGGACCTCCCGCAACCGCGCGATGCAGTCGTCCAACTCGGCCAGCTTCCGCCGGTACACCTCCAGCGAAGCCGGACACGAGTCGCCCTCCGGGTGCCCCGCCCGCAGACACTCCACGAACGGCCGGGTCTCCTCCAACCCGAACCCGAAGTCCTGCAGCATCCGGATCTCCCGCAACAGCCGCAGATCCCCCTCGTCGTACGCCCGGTACCCGTTGCCCGCTCGCCGAGCCGGCAACAACCCCAACTGCTCGTAGTACCGCAACGCCCGCGTGGTCGTCCCCGCCCGCTCCGCCAACTCCCCGATCCGCACGCCGAACCACTCCTTCCGTACAGCCGCAACGACCGTAATCCTTGCCCCTGACGTCAACGCCAGCCATCACCCGCAACTACCCGGCCCCGGAGCGGCCACCCCCGGAGCCGCCCCCGGCCACCCACCCTCCCGAAAGCCACCCCCCACACGAACGCCCCCACCGGGCAAGATGTCCCCATGGATCTAGGACTCAAGGACAAGGCCTACATCGTCACCGGCGCCACCCGAGGCCTCGGCCTCGCCGCCGCCCGCGAACTCGCCGCCGACGGCGCCCGCGTCCTCATCAGCGGCCGCACCCAGCAGGCCGTCGACACCGCCGTCACCGAACTGAACACCCTCGGCACCGCCCACGGCCTGGTCGCCGACAATGCCGCCCCCGACACCGCCGAGCGTCTGATCGCCGAGGCCCAGGACCGCTTCGGCCGTCTCGACGGCGTCCTGATCAGCGTTGGCGGCCCCCAGGCCGGTCCGGTCGAGACCACCCCCGAGTCCGCCTGGCGCGACGCCTTCGAATCCGTCTTCCTCGGCGCCCTCCGGATCGCCCGCACCACCGCCGCCGCCCTCCACGACGGCGGCGTGATCGGCTTCGTGCTCTCCAGCTCGGTCCGCCAGCCGATCCCCGGCCTGGGCATCTCCAACGGCCTGCGCCCCGGCCTGGCCATGGCCGCCAAGGCCCTCGCCGACGAACTCGGCCCCCGCGGCATCCGGGTGCTCGGCCTGCTCCCCGCCCGGATCGACACCGACCGGGTCCGCGAGCTCGACTCCCTCGCCCCCGACCCGGCCGCCGCCCGTACCCAGCACAGCGCCGGCATCCCGCTCGGCCGCTACGGCACCCCCGAGGAGTTCGGCAAGGTCGCCGCCTTCCTGCTCTCCCCCGCCGCCTCCTACCTGACCGGCATCATGGTCCCCGTCGACGGCGGCGCACTCCGCTCCCTCTAGAACACCCCGCCCACACCCGCGCCCACACCACCCGCCTACACCACCCGCGGATGCCCCCGCCGACGCCGACGCCCACCCCACCAGTGCCGACGCTCGACGGGGGCCTCCTGCGACACCCGGATCCGCAGGTCCGCCGGCAGCTCCGCCAGCCCCAGGCTCCCCAGGGCGTCCGCCCGGGGCCCGTCCTCGAAGTGCTCCACCAGCCCCACCGGATCCCCACCCGGCGTCAGCCGTACGGCCCCGCGCAGCCGCGGATGCCGCGGCGCCCGCACCAGCCGCACCCCCACCCGCTCGACCTCCGGCAGCACCACCGTCCCGTTCTCCACCGCCTCCTCCAGCGCCCGCGCGCTCACCCGCAGCCGCAGCCCGCCCACCCCCGGCGTCGACACCGCGATGCTGGCCAGCCCGGTCCGCCGCAGCTGCGCCACCAGCCACCACGCCATCCCCGCCACCAGCACCGACAGCCCCCCGATCACCGTCGGCCACCACCAGGAGGACCCGACCCACCGCGCCCGCGAACGCGTGCTGACCACCGGCTGGTCCGGCGAGGTGAGCGGCCACCGGCTCGGCGGATCGACGCCCAACCGCCGGTACAGGTCCAGCCCGCCCGCCAGCACCAGCACCCCGACCCCCAGCAGCACGACCCCCACCGCCCCCAACAGCACCCGGTTGACGACCGTGCGAGTCACCCCGCCGCCCCCTCCCCCACCCCACCGGCGCCCCCACCCGGCGCCCCGTCAGCGGCCCCGCCGGCCACCCGACCCCCCAGGGTCCGAACGTCCAGCCGCAACGGCTGCGCCAACCCCACCCGCCCCAGCTCCTCCCGCAGTTGCCGCTGCACCGCCGCCGGATCGGTCGGCCCGCTCACCGCCACCCGGATCCTCCGTCGCCCCACCCGGATCCGCAGGTGGTCGATGCCGTGCAGCCCCGCAGCCCGGTCGGCCAGCAGGTGCCCGATCCCGCCCTTGTCGATGGCCGCGCTCGTCCCCCCGTACGGCCGCAGCACCAGCCACCGCCGCAGCCCGGGCGCGACGGCCAGCCACAGCAGCCACCCGCCCAGCAGGGTCGCGACCCCGGCCCCCACCAGCACCCACAGGTCGTCCAGGTGGCGCGTCGCCAGCTCGTCCGCGATCCGCGCCCGCCACCGCTTGGCCGGCTGCCCGGCCCGCACCGCGATCACGTCGTACAGCAGCGCCCCCGCCACCACCAGCACCCCCGTGGCGACCAGCGCCGCCGCCCCGGCCCGGGTCGCCCGCAGCCGGGGCACCTTCTCCCCGGCACGCGAGGAGGCCACGGCCTGTGAAGGTTCCCCGGGCTCCGCCGGCTCGCCGGGCGCCACGGCCTCCGAGGGCTCGCCGGTCTCAGAGCCGGTCACCACGCTCCCCCGGTGACCAACTTCTCCACCACGACGACCACTTCGGACACCCTGGTCCCGGTCAGCCCGGCCACCTGTGCCCCCACCCGCTCCCGCAGTCCCCGGGCCAGCCCCGCGAGGTCCGCCGGAAACGGCAGCTCGACCGCCACCCGAACCCTCACCGTGCTGCCCGGCACCGCCACCGACACGTGGGGCGGCGCACCCTTCACCGAGCGCCCGGCCCAGACCTCCGCGAGCACCTCCCGCACGGCCTGGTCGGCGATCCGGGCGTAGACGCGGTCCGCGACCCGCAGCCGCCCCCGCCGGGCCGGGACGGCCGCAGCGGCCCCGGGGGCCCGCATCAACGCCGCCGGTCGCGACCGCGGAGCAGGTCCCCGAGGTCGCCCAGCTCGATGTCGCCCTCCAGCAACCGCCCGGCCACGAAGCCGACCAGCCCGAGCGCCGCCACCAGCAGGAACGCCGCGAACCCGCCGAAGTACCCGGCGAAGCCGAGGGCCATGCCCACTACCAAGCCGACCATGGCCAGGTTCATCCGCTACTCCCTCGTCCTCCGCTGAACTCGTCCTCCGCCGAACACCCCCGGCCGACCCCGCGGCCGGGTGCTATTTGAGCTTGGGCCGCTGCCCCGGCGTCGTCACCGGCTCCTCTTCCTCCTCGAACTCCGGTTCGTCCGGGAGGTGGACGTCGTTGACCGCGATGTTGACCTCGACGACCTCCAGGCCGGTCATCCGCTCCACCGCGACGATGATGTTCTCCCGCACCTGGCGGGCCAGTTCGGGGATCACCACGCCGTACTCGACCACCAGGGCGATGTCGATAGCGGTCTGCTTCTCGCCGACCTCGGCCTTGATCCCGCGTCCGATGCTGGACTTGCCGCCGGGCACCCGGTCCCGCATCGCGCCGAAGGTGCGGGCCAGCCCGGAGCCCAGGGCGTGGATGCCGGGGGCCTCCCGGGCGGCCATCCCGGCGATCTTCTCGACCACCCCGACGGCCAGCGACGTCCGGCCGCGCTCGCCGACCGGACGGCCGCCGTCCCCGCCGCCGCCCGTGCCGGGGCCGGGGCCCGGGCCCGGCTTGGCACCGGGCGGGCCGGGGGTGGGGGCGTTGCCGGGGGTCTTGTGCAGGGTCGCGGGCGTCGGAGTGTCAGGCATGGGGGCGCATCTCCCGTCGTACGGCTCCAGCTATAGCGCAGACCTCCACAACTCTGGCATTTCGCCACGTTCCCCGCCCGCCGGGAGCGCCTCCAGGAGCAGTCCGGCAGCATCGCGGAAGCCGCCCGGGGAACGCCGAAGGCCCGCCCCCGGTGTTCCCCGGGGGCGGGCCTTCGCGCGAACGGCCTACGGACTCAGTCGCCGATCCCGGCCAGCTCCCGCAGCCGCCGCGCCTGCGCCACCCGTTCGGCTGACCGCTGCTCCTCGAAGGAGCGCCCGGCGGCCCCCTGCAGCAGCGCCTTGGTCTCGATCACGGCACCGCGCGGCGTGGCCAGCAGGGCGGCGGCGAGGTCGCGGGCGGTGGCGTCCAGCTCGGCACCGGGGACGGCCAGGTTGGCCAGCCCGATCGCGGCGGCCTCCTCCGCTCCGACCCAGCGGCCGGTCGCGCAGATCTCCAGCGCCCGGGCGTAGCCGACGAGTTCGACCAGCGGCTTGGTCCCGGCGAGGTCGGGGACGAGGCCGAGCGAGGTCTCCTTCATCGCGAACTGCACGTCCTCGGCGACCACCCGCAGGTCGCAGCCGAGGGCCAGCTGGAAGCCCGCGCCGACGGCGTGGCCCTGGACGACGGCGATGGAGACCAGGTCGGCGCGGCGCCACCAGGTGAAGGCCTCCTGGTACGAGGCGATGGTGTCGTCCAGCTCCTTGTCGGTGGAGCCCGCGAGCTGGAGGAAGGTGGGCTCGCCGGGGATGCCCTCGGCGGTGAACATGGCCCGGTCCAGCCCGGCGGAGAAGGAGACGCCCTCCGCACGCAGCAGTACCACCCGGACACTGCCGGGCAGTTCGCGCCCGGCAGCGGCGAGGGCGCGCCAGAGCGCGGGCGACTGGGCGTTGCGCCGCTTGGGCTGACAGAGGGTGACGACGGCGAGTTCGCCGTCGATCTCCAGGCGGACGCCGTCCCGCTCCCAGCTCGGGGCCTGCGGTTCGGTGGCGGGGGCGGTCATGCGGGGACCTCCGGTGGCGAGGGACTTGGCTACCGGAGAGTAACAAACCTGGGCGCGGACGGGCAGGGTCCCGGCCCGGAAAGATCGGAACGGGCGGGAGGGCTCCGGATCCGGACATGACGATCGGCGGCCGGCCCACTCGACCCGAGGGCGGACGCCCGGCTGCGGTCAGCCGTCGTCTCCTCGGTCGGCGCCGTGCCGCCGCGTCATCCAGCCATGAGCTGATGGACCGTCAGGAACCGGCCCCAGCAGTCGCCTTGCTCTTGCCCCGCGTGGCACCACCGCGACCCCGGAGGATCACTCCGGACTCGCTCAGCATCCGGTGCACGAAGCCGTACGAACGACCGGTCTCCTCCGCGAGAGCGCGAATGCTCGCCCCGGAGTCGTACTTCTTCTTGAGATCGGCCGCGAGCTTCTCACGCGCGGCACCGGTCACCCGGCTGCCCTTTTTCAGAGTCTCGGCCACCCGTGCCTCCTCGTAGCGTTGCTCGGTCAGATTCCCATGATCACCCATCCACCGCGTCCTGGCCACCCATTCGACAAGGTCGATGTCGCAAATGCGTGGTCCTGCGGTGGTGATCCGAGCGCATCAGGGCGCTCACGCAGAGTGCACGCCCCCGAGTGGGTGCCGCCGTTCGCCGCGAAAGGGCTGATCAGCAGTGTCGGCCCGACCACGATCGAGTGGCGGGCCGACGGGAAGTCCTTAAACGGAATCCGGGTCTACTTCATTCCCGGACACGCCGAGAGGACTAGATTTTCTGGTCCGAAAAGCGGATGCGGCGTCTACTTCCGGTCAGGCCAGGTTGACGAGATCGGCGTAGGCCGGACTCCAGAGGTCCTCCACCCCGTCCGGCAGCAGGATGATCCGCTCCGGCTGGAGCGCGTCGACCGCGCCCTCGTCGTGGGTGACCAGCACGACCGCGCCGCTGAACTCGCGCAGCGCACTCAGGATCTCCTCGCGGCTGGCCGGGTCGAGGTTGTTGGTGGGCTCGTCCAGCAGCAGCACGTTGGCGGAGGAGACCACCAGGGCGGCCAGCGCCAGACGGGTCTTCTCACCACCGGAGAGCACCCCGGCCGGCTTGTCGACGTCGTCGCCGGAGAACAGGAACGAGCCGAGGATCTTGCGGATCTGCACCAGGTCGGTGTCCGGCGCGGACGAGCGCATGTTCTCCAGGACGGTGCGGTCCGGGTCGAGCGTCTCGTGCTCCTGCGCGTAGTAGCCGATCTTCAGGCCGTGGCCCGGGATCACCTCGCCGGTGTCCGGCTTCTCCACCCCGGCCAGCATCCGCAGCAGGGTGGTCTTGCCGGCGCCGTTGAGGCCGAGCACGACGACCCGGGAACCGCGGTCGATCGCCAGGTCCACGCCGGTGAAGATCTCCAGCGAGCCGTAGGACTTGGACAGGTCGGCCGCGGTGAGCGGGGTCTTGCCGCAGGGGGCCGGGTCCGGGAAGCGCAGCTTGGCGACCTTGTCGCTCTGGCGCACCTGCTCCAGCCCGGAGAGCAGCTTCTCGGCACGGCGGGCCATGTTCTGCGCGGCCACCGTCTTGGTCGCCTTGGCGCGCATCTTGTCGGCCTGCGCGTTCAGCGTCGCGGCCTTCTTCTCCGCGTTGGCGCGCTCGCGCTTGCGGCGCTTCTCGTCGTCCTCGCGCTGCTGCTGGTACTGCTTCCAGCCCATGTTGTAGACGTCGATGGCGGACCGGTTGGCGTCCAGGTAGAAGACCTTGTTGACGACCGTCTCGACCAGGTCGACGTCGTGCGAGATGACGATGAAGCCGCCCTTGTAGGTCTTCAGGAAGTCCCGCAGCCAGACGATCGAGTCGGCGTCCAGGTGGTTGGTGGGCTCGTCGAGCAGCAGCACGTCGGAGTCCGAGAACAGGATCCGGGCCAGCTCGACGCGGCGGCGCTGACCACCGGAGAGGGTGTGCAGCGGCTGGCCGAGGATGCGGTCCGGCAGGCCCAGCGCGGCGGCGATGGTGGCGGCCTCGGCCTCGGCGGCGTACCCGCCCTTGGTGAGGAACTCGGTCTCCAGCCGGGCGTACTTCTTCATCGCGTTGTCCCGGGTGGCGCCCTTGCCGTTGGCCATCCGGTCCTCGTTCTCGCGCATCTTCTTCAGCACGGTGTCGAGGCCGCGGGCGGAGAGGATGCGGTCCTTGGCGAGGACGTCCAGGTCGCCGGTGCGCGGGTCCTGGGGGAGGTAGCCGACCTCGCCCGAACGGGTGACGGTACCGGCGGCCGGCAGGCCCTCGCCGGCCAGCACCTTGGTGAGTGTGGTCTTCCCGGCACCGTTGCGACCGACCAGGCCGATCCGGTCGCCGGCGGCGACCTTGAAGTTCGCGGACTCGATCAGGACCCGGGCACCGGCGCGCAGCTCAAGGGCGTTGGCGGAAATCATGGCTGGGAACTACTCCTGGGACGTGGGCGGGCGGCCGGGTCCGGGCCCGGGCAGCGGGAAGGGGGGCTTCATCGGCGGTCGGCGCGGTGGAAGGGGCGCCGCCGCCCGCTATTGCCCGGAGAAGATAGCCATGGCGGCCAGTCTACCGGGCCGCGCCGAACACCCCAGGGGGTTACCGCCCTGGGGTACCCGAAGCGCCTCGGCTACTGCTGCGCCGCAGCCGGCTGGTCGGTCGCGGAGGCTGCCGGGGCCGTCGGCTGGTCGGTCGCCGGGGCCGCCGGGGCCGCCGGGGTGGCCGCGACGGCAGGGGCGTCCGCGGTCGGGCTCGCCGACGGGTCGGCGCAGCCGCCCTGCGGGCGGACCGCGGCGAACGGGGCGTCCAGGGCGCCGCAGGCCGTCTCGGGCGCGGCCGCCTTGGTGTCGAACACCCTGGCCGGGACGATCGGGCCGTCGGTGATCTCCACCCGGCTGCTGTCCAGCACCTTGATGGCCGCCGCCGGGCCGGTGCTCATCGCCCAGCCGTTGCTGTCCAGCCGGTAGCCGGTGATGCCGCCGGAGACGGCCAGCCCGCTGCTGTTGGTGCAGCTGCGCGGGATGAGTACCGCGTAGTCCGTGTGGACGGTGCGCAGCGGGTCGTAGAGGCAGCCGTTGGAGGGCCGGTCGTTGTAGCGCAGGTCGCCGTCGGCGTCGCGCAGGCCCATGGTCAGGTTCGGCGTCACCACGGCCAGCCAGGGCGAGCCGTTCCGCTGGACGGTGTGCAGCGCGGCGGCCGCCCGCTGCACGGCGGCCTGCTTGCGCTGGGCCTCGGTGCGCTTGTCGGCGCCGGGCTCGCCGTCGGCGCGCAGGTAGTCCGCGAGGCCCGGCACCGCGCGGTGCCAGCGCACCTCGTGGTCGCCCGGGCGCACCGAGGTGACCAGGCCGTCGTCCCAGACCACGATCGCGTTGTCGCCGGCCATCGCCACGTAGAGCGCCTCGGCGCCCTCGCGGCGGTACGACCAGGCCCGGTCGCCGGTCGTCTTGTGGTAGGCCTCCAGTGCGGGGCCGACCACCTTGAGGTCCAGGTCGGCCGAGTTGACCGACTGCGAGTTCACCGGGGTCGCCTCGGCGTCGCCCGGCCCCGCCACCCGGTCGCCGAACGGCACCGGCTTGTTCGCGTGTGCCGCCGCACCGGCCGCAAGGACCAGCATCACCGCCAGGGCAGGCAGGATCGACCGGGGGGTGAGTACGCGCGGCGGCTTCCAGGACACTGCCGGAGCGTACCTTTCACCGGGCGGGCGAGTCAGCCCGGATTCGCCGCTCGCGCACGGTGTCGGCCGCACTGCCCGCCGCGCGCACCCGTCCCGTACGCCCGCCCGCCCACCTGCGTCGTCGGGCCCTCGGCCGGGTGGCCGGGCGCTCGGCGGTAGGCCGCGCGGGCCCGGTCGGAACGTTACAGAGCTGATACACGGACGCCTCCGGTCGGGTGTTGCGGCAGACGGCGTTCGAATATCGCCCACTTTAGGGTGACATTCGGCTTTTCTTCGCCCCGGCGGCCCTACTGTCGGCGGGCGTGACGCCACGGTCCGTCCCCGGTCGTCACCGTCCGCCCCGCCCGCGACGCCCGGAGGAGAGACCATGCGAATCGGCCGTCTGACGCTGGCCGCCGCCGCTCTGCTGCTGATGGCCACGGCCGGCGTCCCGGCCGGGACGCCGGTCGACCGGGCCGACCGGCACGCCCTCTCCTCGGACGCCCTCGAGCCGCGCGGCGCCGCCCCCCGCCCCCCGGTCCAGCGGCCGAGGCACGAACCGCCGTTCGGCGCCTTCGTCGGCTCCTGGGACGACTACATCCCGCAGATCGGCAGGTACGCGCGCTGGCTCGGCGACGCCAACATGCAGGTCGGCCACACCTATCTGGCGGGCAACGGCTGGACCGACATCGAGGGCGAGCCGATCGTGCTCGGCATGTGGTCGCAGTGGCGACTGGCCGACCCGTCCCGGATGCTGGTGCTCGGCGTGCCGATGCTGGTGCCCAACGAGGCGAACGTGCCGGACGGCGAGGTCGCCAAGCTGCTCGCCCAGGGCAGCCGCGGGGACTTCGACGGCCACTTCCTCCGGCTCGCCCGCCGGCTGGTCGCGCTCGGCGGCTCGGACACCGTCATCACCCTCGGCTGGGAGATGAACGGCATCACCTACACCCACCGCTGCAAGCCCGACCCCGCCGCGTGGAAGGCGTACTGGCGGCGGATCGTCGGGGTGATGCGCTCGGTGCCCGGGCAGCGGTTCCGCTTCGACTTCAACCCGACCCGGGGCCTGGACGCGATCCCGTGGACCAAGTGCTACCCCGGCGACGACGTGGTCGACATCATCGGCATGGACAGCTACGACCAGCCGGCCGGGAGCACCTTCGACGACTACGTCCGTGAGCCGTACGGCCTGCAGGACCAGGTGGAGTTCGCCGCCAAGCACGGAAAGCCGGTCTCGTACCCGGAGTGGGGGCTGTTCCGCAACGGCGACAACCCCGAGTTCGTCCGGCGGATGGTCGAGTGGATGCGCACCCACGACACCGTCTACCAGACCGTCACCGACTACTGCCCGCACGGCTTCTTTCAGTGCAAGAGCAATCCGCGCTCGACCGCCGCGTTCAAGCAGCTGATGTCCGGTTCGCGGGGGGCGCCGGCGGTGGTGCCGCCGGCGCCCCCCGTCCCGATCGTGCCGGTGGCGCCGAACGCCCCGGTCGTACCGGTCCCGCCGGCGCGGCCGACCCCGCCCACCGCGCCGGGCGCCCCCGCAGTGCCGGGTGCGGCGGCGAGCCCGTCCTCGGCCGGGACGCCCTCGCGGCGGTGAGCGGCGGTCGGTGTGGGCGCTCAGCCGCGGCGGCGGGCCAGCAGGGCCTCCCGCAGCTTGGGGAAGCGGGTGCGCAGCAGGTGCGCCGCCGAGTGCCGGGCGTGCACCGCCCCGGCCCGGGCGGCGGCCGCCGGGGCCGCCCCGGCCGGCCCCAACAGCAGCCGACGGTTGTGGAGTTGGTCCGGCCGCCAGCGCTGCTTGTACGGCTCCTGGCCGCGCATCAGGCCGAGCAGCGGGATGCCCGCGCCGACCGTCTCGTCCAGCGCGGCGTTGAACAGCAGCCCGGCGATGTCCAGCCGCTCGCGAAGCGCCGGATGGGCGCCGTACAGGTACAGCCCACCGAACGAGGGGCAGAGCAGCAGCAGGTTCACCGCGACCAGTTCGCCGTCCAGGTGGAACTGGTGGACGGCCGCCCGACCGGTGGCGACCAGCCCGGTGGTGGACTCGGTCAGGTGCCGGGCGAAGCGCTCGGTCCGGTGCTCGGGGGTGACACCGCGGTCCTGCCACTGCAGGAAGTGCAGCCGCAGCAGCCCCTCCAGCGCGGCGGGCACCTCGGCCGCCGGCGTGGAGCGCACCTGCACCCCGGCCTCGGCGATCTTGCGCATCTTCACCCGGCTGCGCTGGGCGGTCTTGCCGGGCACCCGCTTGAGCAGCCGCTCCATCGGGACGGCCGGGAGGTACTGGCAGAGCGAGTCCCGGTAGCGCCGGCGGAACCCGCGCCAGTGCTCGTACACCCGATGCACCGCCGCCTCGGGGTGGACCTCGCGCAGCTCCAGCCAGTGCCAGGGCCGGGTGAGCGGGAGGGCGGCGGCGAACTCGGCGGCGGCCCGGTCGGCGCACTCGTCGTCGAGCAGGATGTCGCCGTAGTCGACCAGCCCGGCGCCCAGGCCGGTCAGGCCGCCGAACGGGCCGGGGCGCCGCATGAAGGCGCCCGCGCCGACCAGCCGGCCGTCCCGACGGACCAGCACCACCAGCAGCGCGCCGGAACAACCGTAGTGACGCCACCAGGAACGCTGCCAGGCGGCGGCCTGGAAGAAGGTGGCGGTCCGGCAGCGGGCCGCCAGGTCGTCCCACTCCTCGGCGAGGGTGTCCAGGGCGTCGTCCTCGCGGCGCAGCTCGGTGGTCCAGGCCGGCGCCGCCGACTGGGCCGGCAGGCCGGCGGCGCGGGCCTCGGTGCTCATCGCTTGCTCCCGGCGGCGGCCTTCTCCTTGGCCGAGGGCTTGGCGGCGGCCTCGGGCGCGGCCTTCGACTCGGGCTCGGCCACGGCTTCAGCGCCGCTCTTCGGCGCGGCCTTCGACTCGCGCTTCGACCGGGGCCGGGGCTCGGCCTCGGCGTCCTGCTCCCCGCTGCGCGGGCGGGGGGTGGCCGGGGCCTCGGCCGGCTCGGCGGCCTGCGGGGCCTGCGGAGCCACGGCGGTCTCGACCCTCTCGACGCTCTCGACGGCCTCGGGCTCGGCGGCGGCCCCGCCGCGGCGGCGGGTCATCATCACCAGTGACCCGAGCAGCACCCCGGCCGCGGCGCCGACCGCGACGTCCAGCTTGCCGGAGGGCGAGGTCGGCTTGTCCGGCTCGGCGGCCGGGGCCAGCGTCACCAGCCGGACGTCGGTGTCCTTGCTGCTGGTGTTGGCGAAGGAGACCAGCGAACCGGCCACCGCGTCGGCGGTCCGGGCGGCCTCCTGGGCGCGCTTCCCGGTGCCGGTGATCTCGATCATCGGCGCGTCCGGGGAGGTCGTCCCCGACACCAGGGACTCCAGCTCGCCCCGGGTGTGGCCGGTCTCGGCGGCCGCGACGGCGAGCACCTGCGGCTGGCCCGCCAACCGCCCGTAGGCCTGGGCGAAGTTGGTCGCGGTCGCGGCCTCCCCCGGGTTCTGCGGCACCACGAGGACGTAGGCGGTGGCGGAGTACGAGGGGTGCGAGAGGACGGCGTACCCGGCGCCGGCCGCGGCGCCCAGCGGCACCGCGAGCGCCACCGGCCACCAGCGGCGGATCAGGTGACGGGCGCTTCGGCGCGGTGTGGTCATGGGTGTGGCTCCTTGGGTATGGGACGGCGGTACCGGCGGCGGGCGGTCAAACGCGGGCCAGCCGGTCGTAGAGGGCGCCCAGGTCGGCGGCGACCCGGGCGATGTCGTAGTGGCCGACGGCCGGCGGGTGCGGCAGCGGGTCGGCGGTGTGGCCGCTCAGCTGCCGCAGGTCGCGCAGCGCGGCGGCGTACGCGGCCGGCTCGGAGGGGATGCGGCGGGCCTGCGGGGCGGCGCTGGGCGGCAGTTCGTCCAGCGCCGGGCAGGCACTGTGCCGCACCGGCAGCCCGGCCGCGAGGCCCTCCAGAACGCCGAGGCCGAAGGTCTCCGCTGTGGAGGGGGCGACCAGCACGTCCATCGCGGCCAGCAGGTCGGGCACGTCGTCGCGCTCGCCGGTGAGCACCAGCCGCTCCCGGACACCGAGTTCGGCGGCCCGCCGCTCCAGCGCGGCGCGCTCGGATCCCTCGCCGACCAGCACCAGCCGAGTGGCCGGGTCGAGCTCGACCAGCGCCTCCAACAGCACCTCGAAGCGCTTGCCGGGGACCAGCCGGCCGACCGCGCCGACCACCCAGCCGCCCTCCGGCAGGCCGAGTTCGGCCCGCACCCGACGGCGGGCGGCGGTCCGCTCGGCGGGCGGGCGGCGGTAGCCGGCGGTGTCGATGCCGTTGGGGATCAGCTCGATCCGGCCCGGCGGGACGCCCCAGGAGCGCAGGGTCTGGGCGACCTGGCGGGAGACCGCGACGGTGGTGCAGCCGAGCCGCTCGGCCGCCAGGTAGAGGCCCTTGACGCCCCAGGTGACCGGCCGGCCCTCGATCACCCCGGCGTGCAGCGAGTGCTCGGTGGAGACCACCGCGCGCACCCCGGCCAGCCGCGCGGCCAGCCGGCCGTACAGCTGCGCCCGGTAGAGGTGGGTGTGCACCACGTCGTAGCGGCCGGCCCGGACCAGCCGGACCAGCCGGGGCAGCGCGCCGAGGTCCCGGTTGCCGCGCATGCCGAGGTGGTGGACGGTCACGCCGTCGGCGCGCAGCGCGTCGGCGACCGCGCCGGGGTTGGTCAGGGCGAGCACCTCACACCGCTGGTGCGGCGGCAAGTGCCTCAGCAGCAGGTGAAGTTGGCGCTCGGCACCGCCGGAGGCGAGCCCGGTGACGATGTGCAGGACCTTCACGTCCGACGCCCCTTGCGAACACTCCGCAGCTCGGCGACGGCGTCGCGCAGCTGGTGCCGGCCCTTCTTGGCACGCAGCCGCCAGGCGCCGTCGCGGTCGCCGACGTAGCAGCGCGGCAGGGCGAAGCGGCCGGTGAGCGGGGAGTGGGCGATGGCGCAGGCGTAGTCGTACCCGGCGTCGCGCACGGCCAGGACGGCGGGCAGGTCGACGGCGCCGTACGGGTAGCAGAATCCGGTGACGGGGCCGTCGACCACCTCCTCCAGCAGGCGCCGACTCTCCCGGGTCTGCATCGCGAGGACGTCGGCGGGCAGGCCGGGCAGCGCCTGGTGACCGAGGCCGTGCGAGCCGATCTCCCAGCCGGCGGCGGCGAGTTCAGTGACCTCCTCGACGGTGAGCAGCTCCTTGCGCGGGCCCTCGGTGTCCCAGCCGTTGTCCTGCCCGAGCAGGTCGGCGACCACGTACGCGGTGGCGGTGAAGCCGTACGCCTGCAGAATCGGTACGGCGTAGCGGGCGAAGTCGGCGTAGCCGTCGTCGAAGGTCAGGCCGACCAGTCCGTCGCCCCGGCCCTGGGCCCGGGCCCGCATCAGCTCGCGGACCGAGACCCCGCGCCGCCCGTGCCGGTGCAGCCAGGCGATCTGCTCGGCGAACCGCTCGGGGCTGACGGTGAGTTGGTAGGGGTCCGCTTCCTCGACCGCCACCGAGTGGTACATCAGGATCCACGGCGAGGAGGAGCCGGGGGCGGTCGGTTCGCCGACCGGACGGCGGCTCCTGGGCGGTCGCGCCCGGTCGGGCGGGGCGTTGGTGACGCCCGCCTGGGCCGAACGGACGGTTCCCCGTTCATTGTCCATGGGGAAGCTTCCCTTCATCGGCGACGGTTGGCGGGTCCAGAGGCCCGGTTTGCCGGTTCAGAGGCCCGGTCGGGGGGTTCAGGGCCCGGGCGGCGGCCAGGACCGGGCCGCGCACCTCGCGGGCACCGAGGCCGGTGCCGAGGACGGCGAAGGCCAGCGCCACGGTGAGGCCCCCGAGGAGGGTCGAGAGCAGCGGATCGTCGGCCAGGTCCGCCACGGCGGTGCCGAGCACGGTGGCCCCGGCGGCGGCGGCGACCAGCCGTGCGTGGCCGCCGAGCACTCGGGGCAGCCGCAGCGGGATGCCGCGCAGCACCAGGCCGCGCAGCAGCAGCACCGCGGTGGTGGTGATCCCGGCGGCGTTCCCGGCGGCGAGGCCGAGGGCGCCGAAGCGGCTCGTGGCGAGCAGGCCGACCGCGACGGTGACGCCGAGGCCGAGCACCATCGCGGCGGCCGGGTACCAGTCCAGCAGTCGGCGGCCGCCGTCCTCGGTACGCGGGTCGTCGGCCCGGCGGACCACCGGGCGCAGCGAGAAGTACGGGCGGATCATCACGCCGGTCAGCGCCTGGGCGGGAAGCCCGAAGCTGTACACCCGGATGACGTCGGCGGTGGCGGCGGTGTCGCCGGGGCCGAAGGCGCCGCGCTCGAACAGCAGCGAGACCACCGAGGGGGCGCAGGCCATCAGGAAGGCGGTGCCGAGCAGGACCACCGCCGCGGCCTGGCCGAGGTCCTTCTCGACCCGGTCGCGGGCGGCGGTGAGGTCCCCGGCCGCGAGCGCCCGGGCGACCAGCGGGAAGGTGACGGTGCAGATCAGGATGCCCGCCGTCATGGCGAGTTGGGAGACCTTGGCGGCGTAGTTGAGGTGCGAGATGGTGCCGGGCGGCAGGGCCGAGCCGAGGTAGCGCTCGACGAAGACCTGGGCCTGCCGGGTCAGGGTGAAGGCCGCCACCGGCAGCAGGGCCAGCGGCATCGGCACCAGGCTGCGGCGGGAGCGCCGGCCCAGGCCGGTGACGGCCTGGCCCCGGCGCAGTCGGCGCAGGAACGGGCCGGTCAGCAGGCCGGCCATCAGCAGGCTGCCGAGCGCGACACCGAAGGCGGCGGAGCGGACGCCGAGGTGGCCGTGGAAGCCTTGCAGCAGGGCCAGGATGCCGAGGTTGTAGGCGACGTAGATGCCGGCCGGGGCGGTGAAGCAGTGGTGGGCGCGCAGCGCGGCGGCCAGGTAGCCGACCAGTCCGAACGGCAGCACGGTGATCGCGGTGATCCGGGTGCAGTCGACGGCCAGGCCCGGGTCGCGCAGGCCGGGGGCGAGCAGTTCGACCAGCTGGGGGGCGCCGAGCGCGGCGGCCAGGGCGAGGCCGCTGAGGGCGAGCGGCAGCCACGGCAGGGTGGCACGGACCAGCTGGCGGACCGGGTCGGGGGCGTCCGGGTCCTCCTCGCGCAGCACCAGGGCGAGGGCGAAGGCGGGCACCATGAGGAAGGACATGGCGTCCTCGATCAGCAGCGGCGCGGCCGTCTCGGGGACGGTCCAGGCGACCAGGAAGGCATCGGTGCCCTGGTTGGCGCCGAAGTAGCGGGCCAGCAGGAGGTCGCGCAGCAGTCCGAGGCCGGAGCCGGCCGCGCTGAGCACGGCGGTGATGCCGAAGGCCTTGGCGAGGAAGCCGCGCCGGGGCGCCGGGGCGCGCCCGGGGGGCGGAGGCGGGAAGGGGGCGCTGCGTGGGGCCGGGAGGGTGGAGGCGAGCACGGCCGGCCGGTCGGTGGTCACAGTGACATCGCCCGCTCGCCTCCGGGGCACTCGGACCCGCTGCCGACGTTCCTCGCTCCGGCCCTCGCTGCGCTCGCTTGTCGCTCGTCGCTTTCGGCACCGGCGTGCCCCTTCGGCTCGAGGTCCACCCCCTGGACGGCGGCGCGGGCGGCGAGGCCGAGGACGACGGAGGTCAGCACGGTGGTGGTGCCGCCGATGTCGGCGTACAGGAAGTCGACCAGCACCCAGGTGAGCAGGGCGAGCGCGGCCAGCGCCGGGCCGCGGCGGTGCCGCAGGCAGCCGAGCAGCAGGCCGAGGAAGAGCGCGGCGTAGGCGGTGATGCCGATCAGGCCCTGCTCGCTGAGCACCAGGAAGTACATGTTGTGCGGGGAGAGCAGCGGCTCGCGCTGGAAGCCGATGGTGGAGTCGGCGGCGTCGCTGCCGGAGGACAGCCGCAGCGGGGCGTGACTGTCGCGCAGCTTCGGGAAGGCCTTCGGTCCGGCGCCGTGCACGGGGTGGTCCTGCCAGATCCGCCCGGCGGTGGCCCACAGGTCGTAGCGGTCGGAGACGGACTGGTCGGGGGCGGCGGAGACGGAGCCGATCGAGCTGAGGCGTTCGGTGACGCCGGAGGCGCCGAGGCCGAGGCCACCGACCAGGACGACTGCGGCTGCGAGGCCGAGGACGGCGCCGCGCACCAGCAGTCGGGCGTCGACGCGCAGCAGCAGGACGGTGGCGGCGACGGCGGTGGCGATCCAGCTGCCACGGCTGAAGGAGACGGCGAGCGGGAAGGTGAGGAAGGCGGCGGCGGCGAACATCGCCCGCCGCAGCCGGACGTTTCCGCCGGGACCGCGCTCGCCGAGCGCCAGGGCGAGGGCGGCGAGCAGCCCGTAGCTCACCACGGTGGACATCGCCATGATGTCCAGCGCGCCGAAGGTGCCGACGGCCCGGATCGGCTGGCCGGTGTAGGAGGCGCCGGTGCGGGTGAGGTACTGATGGGCGCCGACCACGCCCTGGATCAGCGCGGCGAGCACGAAGGAGCCGAGGACCAGGCGCTGGTCGGTGCGGTCGCGCAGCGCGCAGAGCACCCCGGCGGGGACCAGGACGAAGACCTGGGTGAGCCGGACGAAGCCGGTGACACTGGTGGCCGGGTCGATCGAGCCGATGGTGGCGACGGCGGCGGCGACCACGATCCCGCCGAACAGCATGCAGGTGGCGCGGCTGAGCACGGGCAGCTTGCCACGCAGCAGGTTCAGCGCGGTGAGGGTGACCAGGGCGAGCGAGGCGAGGTCGGCGGCGGTGACGTGGACGGCGGCGGTGACGTCCTTCTCGCCGGTGGGCACGCAGACCAGCAGGACGGTGGCCGCGGCCGGCAGGCTGGGCCGGTCCGCGAGCGCGGGCAGGGCCCGCCGTAAGGTCGGACGCGGAAGGGCCGGGAAGGTCAGGGCCACGCGGGTCAGCTCCCGTCCGGGTGGAGCATCAGGGCCGCGGTACGGCACAGGATCTTGACGTCCTGCCAGAAGCTCCAGCTCTCGATGTAGCGGTTGTCGAAGCGGGCCCGGTCCTCGATCGAGGTGTCCCCGCGCAGGCCGTTCACCTGGGCGAGGCCGGTGAGTCCGACCGGGACGCGGTGCCGGTCGGCGTACTCGGGGTAGGCCTGGCTGAACCGCATGACGAAGTAGGGGCGTTCGGGGCGCGGGCCGATCAGGCTCATGTCGCCGCGCAGGACGTTCCACAGCTGCGGCAGCTCGTCCAGGGAGCTCTTGCGCAGCAGGCGGCCGACGGCACCCATCCGGTGGTCCTGGGAGATGTTCCAGCGGGTCGCCGCCTCGTGCTCGCTGCTGGGGCGCAGGGTGCGGAACTTGAGGACGGTGAAGACCCGGCCGTCCAGCCCGGTGCGCTGCTGGCGGAAGAGCACGCCGGGGCCCGTGTCGAAGCGGACGGCGAGGGCGCAGAGCACCAGGACGGGGGCGAGTAGCAGCAGGCCGAAACCGGCGGCGGTGACGTCCAGGGCACGCTTGGCGGCCCAGCCGGGGCGGCCCATGGCCGGGCGGCCGACCCGCAGGCAGGGGAAGCCCCACAGGTGGTCGCCGCCGGAGATCGGGGCGGTCGGCAGCGAGCCGTACTCGCGCAGCGCGGGCACCAGCCAGACCTGGCAGCCGAGCCGGACGGCGTCGCGCAGGGCGGCGGCGGTCTCGGCCTCGTCGGCGGCTCCGGCGGTGGCGATCACGTGCTGGACCCGGTGCCGGCGGACCTCGCGCTCCAGCACCTCGCGGCCGCCGAGGACGGGCAGGTCGGTGTCGCCGACCAGCAGCGGCGGGTCGGCGTCCAGGAAGCCGACCGGGCGCATCCCGTACTCGCCGTGCTCGCTCAGGGCGGTGGCGACCTTGTGGCCGAGCCGGCCGGCGCCGAGCACCAGGGCGGAACTGGGGCGAGCGCGGCGGATCCGCCGGACCAGGTGGTAGAGGACGGCCCGGCCGACGGCGGCGATCAGCAGCTGGGCGCCGAGCAGGACGGTGAGACGGGCCGGGGTGGCCGGGCCGCAGTCGGGCCAGCGGCCGTCCAGGCAGCCGGCCAGGGTGACCGCGAAGGCGGTGGCGACCACGGCCCGGACGGCCAGCGCGGGCAGCTCGTCCAGGACGGACAGGGTGAGCCGGGCACGGTACAGGCCGCCGGCCAGGTTGAGCAGCAGGAGCAGCGGCAGGACGGCGGGGACGCCGACCAGCGGGGCGAGCGGCACGGCCGGGTCGACGGCCCGGTTGGCGATGCCGGTGGCGGTGCACAGCGCGATCGCGTCGACCTGGACCAGCGCGAGCGGCAGGGCGAGCCGGGAGCGGACCGCCCTGGGGTGCCGGCGGGGCGGCGGCACCGCCCGGGTGTGCGCCGATCCGGCCGGCCGGTCGAGCAGCCCGGTGGCGGGCCGGCGCGGGCCGGCCAGGGGCCCACCGGATCGCGGCACACTGTCGTGGTCAATGGTCATCAGCGCACGAACTCCCCTGCTGTGTGCCCGGGGTGACGGCGCCCCGGCACCGGTGGGCGTCGGGCGGCCGTCCCGGCCCGGCGGGCGCGGTCCTGACAGCACCTGCTACCGCTGGCGGCTTTCGGTCCTCCCGCGTTGGGGCCGATCACGGAACGGCCGGTCGCACAGGACGCGGTTGCGATGGGCTCTGGCGCGAATGTCCGGGATGAAATCGAAACGAAGCAGGCAAAATCCGACAATACCGAACCCGACCATGGGGGCTGGAGGTTGACTTGCCGTTTCATTCCAGCCGCCCATTAATAGGTATTTCGGATTTAACGCCCCTCCCCTTATCCGGTTGGGGTGCGAATATGGCAGCGCCTGATTCGGCGGGCATTCACGGCATGTGAAACGATCAGATCCGCTCTGGGACACGGGCCCGGCGCCGCCCGGCGGCCGGACCGGCACCCAGCAGATGGCGGTAGAGGACGTCCACCTGTTCGACCACGGTCCGGACGTCATGGCGGGCGACCACGTGGTCGCGCAGACGGGCACCGCGTCGCTCGCACTCGATCGGATCGGACAGCGCTTCCGCCATTCGGGTGGCGAGCACGGTCACGTCCTCCGGCGGCACCACCGCCTGCGCGCGCGCCGTCTGCGGCAGGCACTCACGCGCCCCCGGCACATCGGTCAGCAGCACCGGACGGGCGGCCGCCATCGCCTCCAGCGGGGCCAGCGCCATACCCTCCCAGCGCGAGGGCTGCACCACCAGGTCGGCCGCCGCCAGCCACGGGCGCGGATCCGGCACGTCCCCGACCAGCCTGACCCGGGACGGCTCGACCGACCGCCGCACCAGCTCCGCGGTCCGCTGCTCGTCCGGCCCGCCGCCGACCAGCGCCAGCCGGGCCCGCGGCACCCGGCGCAGCACCTCGGGCCAGGCGGCCAGCAGCACGTCCTGGCCCTTCTGCCGGCACAGCCGCCCGACGCAGACCGCGAGCGGGGCGTCCAGGTCCAGGCCGAGCGCGATCCGGGCGGCCCGGCGGTCGGCGGGTGCGTAGTGGCGCACGTCCACGCCGTTGGGCACCACCGCCCAGTCGGCGTGCACCCCGGCCGCCACGCCGTCAACCCGCTCCTGGACGCTGACGCACAGCAGCCGGTGCGCCCAGCGGGTCGCGAAGCGCTCCCAGCGCAGGGTCGCGGCGGCCAGCGGGCCGTCCACGGCGGCGAAGGACCAGGCGTGCGGCTGGAAGACGGTCGGCACCGCGCCGCGCACGGCCAGCCGGCCGGCCAGCCCGGCCTTGGCGCTGTGCAGGTGCACCACGTCGGGCGCGGCGGCCCGGACGATCCGGCGCAGCCGCCAGGCCTCGGCGGCGGTGGACGGGCCGGGCGAGCGCTCGGCGGGCCAGTCCTGGACCAGCGCGCCCACCGCGGCCGCTTCCTCGGCGAGTCGCCCGCCGGACGGGCAGGCGACCAGCACCCGGTGCCCGGCCTCGCGCTGCCCCCGGACCAGGTCGACGACGACGCGGGCGACTCCGCCGTCCACCGGCTGCGAAATGTGAAGGATCGTCATATGCACGGCGGCGAGCCTAGGATGGCTCGCCGACGCCGAACGGCTCGCGTCACCCGGAGGTGGTGGGCCGTCCACCCGTACGGCTTTCGGCTCGCACGGGTGGACGGACCGCTCGAAATTCCGGGCGATTTCCCTGATTCACCGGAACCATCGGAGTCGTGTCGGCGATCCTTCGGGTTCCGTCGAAATCCGGGAGGGGCTCAGCGGACCTCGGCGGCCAGGTTGGCCAGCACCTGGTCGTGGATCCGGTTCAGGCCCTTGGGGGCGAAGGTGCGCTCGAAGAAGCCGCCGATGCCGGTCGCGCCCTGCCAGGTGGCGGTCACGGTGACCTTGGTGCGGCCCTCGCCGGCGGCGGCGACGGTCCAGGTGATCACCATGCTGGAGTTGGCGTCCTTCTCCACCAGCTGGTCGGGCTTGGGCGCCGAGACGGTGAACAGGCAGTCGCGCACCCGCTTCTCGGTGGCCTGCAGCTTCCAGTGCACCTGGGTGCCCGCGCCGGTGCCGCCGACCCGGACCTCGTACTCGCTGTACTGCGCGGGCAGCAGCTTGGGGCGGGTCACCTGGTAGTCGGCCAGCGCCTCGTACACCCGCTCGGGGGTGGCGTCGTAGACCCGCTCGGTGGTGGCCTGCACCTGTCCCATGACCTTGCTCTCCTCGTGTGGTGGGTACCGCTGTCCGTACCGCTCTCCCGGCAAGACAATCACAGGGGCGCGGCCGCGACGCGGCGGGATAGGGTGGCCGGTGTGCTCGATCTGGTGACTGCGCTGCGCTACGTGGACCCGCTGCGGGCCGGCGGCTCGGTGCCCGGGGTGGTGGAGACCGACGACCTGGGAACGTACGTGGTCAAGTTCACCGGCGCCGCCCAGGGTCGCAAGGCGCTGGTGGCCGAGGTGATCGTCGGCGAGCTGGCCCGGCGGCTGGGGCTGCGGGTGCCGGAGCTGCGGCTGGTGGACTTCGACCCGGTGGTGGCCGCGGACGAGCCCGACGCCGAGATCCAGGACATGCTCAAGGCCAGCGGCGGCCTCAACCTCGGGATGGACCTGCTGCCCGGCTCGCGGGACTACCGGCCGGGGATGATCCCGGTGGACTCCGTCGAGGCCGGGCGGGTGGTCTGGCTGGACGCGCTCACCGGCAACGTCGACCGCACCGTGCACAACCCCAACCTGGTGGCCTGGCACAACCGGCTCTGGCTGATCGACAACGGCGCCGCGCTGATCTTCCACCACCGCTGGGCCACCGCGGAGGCCTCGGTCGGCAAGCGGTACGACCTCAGCACCCATGCGCTCGGCGGCTCGGCCCCGGACGTCCGGCTGGCCGACGAGGACCTCGGGCCGCTGGTCACCGTGGAGCTGCTGGAGGAGGTGCTCGCGCTGGTCCCGGACGAGTGGCTGGCCGACGAGCCCGGCTTCGACTCGGTGGACGCCGTCCGGCACGCCTACGTCACCCATCTGGCCGCCCGGGTGGTGCTCTCCGAGCAGTGGCTGCCGGAGGGCTTCGCCACCCCCGAGCAGATGCGCGAGGCGGAGCTACGACGGGCGGCGCGCACCCGGGCCGGTCGGCCGGCCTGGCTGCGGGAAGTGCCGGACCTGCACGGCCAGCCGTCGGTGGAGACGGTCTGGGAGCACCACTTCGAGTGAGCGCCGGGGGCCCTAGGAGCGTGGGTCGGTAACGAGCAACTGGCCGGGTGGGTTTGATCGCCGCGATCGGTCGCGGTCGCCCGGTCCGTGCTCGCCGCGCCGGTGGT